>JAKSLO010000140.1 GCA_024401185.1 Bacteroidaceae bacterium
AGGAGACCACTACCGCTTGGGCTATGGCAATGGAGAACATGGAGAGCCCCACAGCGCTCATCCTCTCTCGCCAGAACATCAACAACTTGCCCGAGGGCAACGACTACGAGCAGGCTCGCAAGGGTGGTTACATCGTAGCTGGCTCAGACGAGAATCCCGATGTAGTAATGGTAGCTACCGGTTCTGAGGTTTCTACCCTCGTTAGCGGTGCTGAGCTCCTCCGCAAGGATGGTGTTAAGGTTCGCATCGTAAGCGTTCCCTCAGAGGGTCTCTTCCGCACTCAGAGTGCAGAGTACCAGCAGAGCGTTGTTCCCGCAGGTGCAAAGGTATTCGGTATGACCGCAGGTCTTCCCGTTAACCTCCAGGCATTCCTCATCGGTGCTGATCCCAAGTCAAAGGTATGGGGTCTTGAGAGCTTCGGCTTCTCTGCTCCCTACAAGGTGCTCGACGAGAAGCTGGGCTACACAGCTGAAAATGTTTACGAGCAAGTTAAGTCAATGCTGTAATAAGCCTCTCCCCAACCCCTCCCCCAAAAGGGAGGGGCTTTTAAATATACAATCTTATGGAAATTAAGACAGTTGGATTAGCTTCTGATCATGCAGCATTTCCGCTCAAGCAGTTCGTAAAGAAGTATCTTGAGGAGAAAGGCATCGAGTATAAGGACTATGGTACTTATACCGAGGATTCTTGCAACTATGCCACCTATGGCCATGCACTGGCCGAAGGCATCGAGAAGGGCGAGGTATATCCCGGTATTGCCATGTGCGGTAGCGGTGAGGGCATCTCTATGACGCTCAACAAGCACCAGTCAATCCGTGCAGGTTTGGTATGGCAACCCGAGATTGCTCACCTTATCCGCGAGCACAATAATGCCAATGTCATCGTATTCCCCGGTCGATTCATCTCTGAGGAGACTTGCCGTCAATGCCTTGACGAGTTCTTCGCTACTGAGTTTGCCGGTGGTCGTCACCAGACACGTATCGATGACATCCCTGTAAAGTAATTACGAATCATGAGGTAAAGCCTCATCCTTCACACATAATCATAAAGCCAACTTAGCCATCATGGTCAAGTTGGCTTTTTTTACACAAACAACCACATTATCCACCCCATGAGGCACATTTCGAACCATAACCCTGCATACCTAACTCTAAAGTTTGGTTATTTCGCCAAATATTTATACTTTTGCAACGTAAAATAACCTCAACATAATACTGTTGGATGATAAAGACATAAAACAAAAAACATGAAAAAAATCATATCCTTATTTCTGGCATTTTGTACAGCCATTAGTATCGTGGCTGCACCTGTACAAAACAGAAAACTCACGACAAACCAATACAGCCGCCAAGCACTCACCTTAGAGCGTATGGATAATGAGGTTGCGACCTACTCTCTCCACGAGGCTCACAGCAGAAATGCAGAATGGTACTTAACAAGTTATGGAGCAGATGATGACGGCAACCGCTACACCGTGACCATGAATCCAGGAAACGGTTACAGCAGCAAGTCAACATTTACACAAAGTAGCTTCCAGGAGGCCTTAACGCTTCCTGCCTGCACATGTAACATTTCTGGATGGACATTTATTGGTTGGAGTGAGACACTCTTCGAGGAAACCACCACCAAACCCACGGGTCTTTATGCTCAAGGCAGCACCTATGTGCCAATGGCAGACGTCACACTATACGCCGTCTATAAGAAGGCTGCAACAGCTCCTGGCAAGAGTGGAAGCTATACGCTCGACTATGCCGACACACAGGTACAGTCAACCGTAAAAGGATATGGAATAGCAGGCACTTACGTAGGTTCGGCTAACGACACATGGATTATCAAGGCCTACCAAAACAATGGTATGCAGATTAACAAGGGTAAGAACGCATCCATCAAAGTACCCGACTGCCCATCGGCGATTACATCCATCGTGGTAACCGATGCTACTGCCCGTGTGCTCAATTTCTCCGACACCGACTATACCGGTTCCAACAATCCCACCGTGATAGCATCTTCCGAATCCAGCACGAATGCCACAATCGACTTGTCCGGCAAGAATGTCTCTACTGGCTATATCTACACCACCGAGGGTAGCACCGTTATTACCAAAGTGGTTGTCAACTATGGTGGTTCAGCCAGTGCTACCTATGCCACCTATCCTGGAGGAATTCCATGGGCTACTCCTACCATCAGCTTTGGTTTCAGCAAACAAAACATGCTTGTAGGCGATACCAACGACACTTTCATCGCAAGTGTGACTGGCAGTACGGGAGAGGTAACATACACCAGTAGCAACGACGCCGTGGCTACCGTAGGTCAGAAAACGGGACGTGTGGTGGCAAAAGAGCCTGGAACTACCGTCATCACAGCTACCGTGGCTGCCGTGGAGGGTGTGAGCAAATCTGCCACAGCCAAATACACACTTACGGTAGCGATACCCAAACTCAGCAGCATAAACGTGACCACCCCACCCAGTAAAACCACGTATCTTGAAGGTGAGACCTTCAAAAAAGACGGAATGGTAGTTACTGCCATCTACGAGAATGGTTACAAGGAAGAAATAAAGTACGAATACAAGCTTGATCCCACCGAAAGCACTCCCCTTACCCCAGCCGATAAGGAGATAAAAGTATCGTTCACCGAGGCAGGCATTACCCAAACGGCAACTGTACCCATTACCGTCAACACCGCCCCACGCTACACCGTCACCTTCAATGCCGGAAGCGGAACCTGTAGCACCTTGAAACTTACCGAGGAGGGCTATCAATCTGGCATCACACTTCCTGTTGCCACAGGCATCAACAGCGAGTGGAAATTTGCAGGATGGGCAACCTCTGCCACAACTGCTACCGCCACCCGTCCCACCCTCTTTGTGGCTGGTGCCAACTACAAGCCTACTGCCGACATCACCCTTTATGCAGTTTATTCCATGAGCGAATCTACCGGAGGTAACGGCAACTACGAGCTGGTTACCGTTGAACCTGCCGATTGGTCGGGTAATTATCTGATAGCTTACTCAAACAGCATTTTTGCCGATGGTCGTACATCCGGCACAGCAGGTATTGGCTCCGCATCCACCATCGTGAACCCAGGTGACAATCTGGAAGGTAATACTGTGAAGGCAGAATGGGGTGATACCTATCACTTCACACTCTCTGCTGTTGATGGTGGCTATGTTATGCAGACGCAGGATGGAATTTACAACTACCGTACTGCCAACAGCAATGGCATTGACACATCCAACAACATTGAGAATGCCCAGAAGTTCCCCATCGTCATTACCTTCAATTCATCCAGCGACATTAGCCTGACGTCAAAGGTCAGCGAAACCAAGAATCCCGTCTTCCACTACAACACCTCTGGCAAGATTTTCCGTTTCTATGCCAATGGTGGACAATCCAGCGTCTATCTCTACCGCAAACAGGGTTCTATTGGCAACGTCACATACGATTCTTCACCCAGCGGGGCAGAGCTCAAAGAGCCTGTCATCGTTTTTGCCACCTCGTCCAACAAATCCATGCTGGTGGGCGACAACTATACCAATTTGGCCAAGGTCACCGGCAGCACAGGAGCCATCACCTACTCCTCATCAAGCACCAAGGTGGCCACGGTGGATAGCCACACGGGCAAAGTGACCGCTGTAGGCATTGGCGAATCAACCATCACGGCTTATGTCGATGCCGTGCCTGGCGTCAGCAAGGGGGCAAGTGTGAGCTACAAGGTTACCATTACCATGCCTGTACTCACAGGCATCACCGTGTTGCAGAACCCTACCAAAACCACCTATGGCGAGGGTGAGTTGCTCCACAACGCAGGACTTCAGTTGAAGGCAACCTATGC
The DNA here is from genome assembly GCA_024401185.1 of Bacteroidaceae bacterium. Lineage (GTDB taxonomy): Bacteria > Bacteroidota > Bacteroidia > Bacteroidales > Bacteroidaceae > Physcousia. Next base: position 3,835 of record JAKSLO010000140.1, read on the forward strand.
CAATGGGTATAGTCAAACCATCACCGAAGGCTTTACCACGTTGCCTGCCGAAGAGAGTCCTGTGGCTGCCAACACCACGTCCGTTAGCGTGTCCTACACCGAGGGTGGCATCACCCAGAACACCTCTTACAGCATCACGGTGGGCGAACTTCCCAAATATGCAGTCACCTTCATCGTAGAAGGCAAGCAGATGGTTGTTACCCAAGACATTGCCAACACAGGCGTGCTTGTTCCTGAGGTAGCCGATGCCTACACGCTTATCGATGGCAACGAGGTTGTCTATACATTTGCAGGATGGGCTACCAAGGAAGTTGCCAGCGAGACGATCAACAAGCCCACAATGGCTGCCTTGACGGACGGCAAGTATCTGCCAAAGGCAGACATAACGCTCTATGCCGTATTTACCCGTAAAACCGAGACGGCAAGAGGCTTCACCCTCAACCTCCCTTACAAGGACAAGACCTTCTATGTAGGCAATGCCAACACCAGCGGCAAGCGTTTCGACTCCAGCAACACCGAAGGCATCACCTTGTACTATAGCAACGGTTACCTGTGGTATCTCAACGCGAGCGAAACGCCCATCTATGCTTATAACGACAATGGCGACATTCTTTTTACAAGCACCAAGAGTAACGTCAAGAGTACCTGGAGCATGAATGTCACAGAAGATGGCATTGCCACCTTCCAGGCGAGTGAGACACGCTACCTTGCGCTCAACATAAGTTCTACCAGCATCATCCGTGCCTACGGCAGCACGTTCCCCAGCCAATGGAACATTACCTACACAGGCGAGAGCAGTTCCATTAGCAGCAACAAGACGTACACCTGCCACCCTGCCATGATTAGCATCGGAGACATTGCTCACTACATCGAGTCATTCAAGTCGAGTGTGGGCAGCAAGGCATATCTGTACAAACTGATTGACCGAATACTTGAGAAATAAACCAATAATCAAACCCATGCAATGATGAAAAAGATATTTACGGCAGCTGTTTTGGCATGGTGCTTTGCCACAGCCACAAACGCCCAGATACTTCGCACCACAGTAGCGCAAGGTGAAATAGAAGGTGAGTTACACGAAGGATTTGCCTTGTACAAGGCCATTCCCTACGCCGAACCACCAGTAGGCAACCTGCGTTGGAAGGCTCCCGTACCCAAAAAGCCGTGGCAGGGAGTGTACAAGGCAGAGAACTGGGGTGGACGTCCTTTCCAGCAAACCGATCCTAACCAGAATGGTGGCGACATTGCCATGAGCGAGGATTGCCTGTATCTGTGTGTAGAGACACCCGCCAAGACCAAAGGTGACAAACTGCCCGTCTTTGTCAACATCCATGGTGGCGGCTTCAGCACAGGTTCCTACAGCGGCACGCTCGACAGCTTCTGCCGCGAGGGCATCGTGTACGTCAGCCTTGAATACCGACTGGGTGCATTGGGTTTCATGGCGCATCCCGAACTGGAGAAGGAGTCGGAGAATGGCATCACAGGCAACTACGGCATCTACGACCAGATTTGTGCCTTGCAATGGATTCATGACAACATTGCCAGCTTTGGAGGCGACCCAGAGAAGGTTACCATCTGCGGAGAATCTGCCGGTGGTATCTCGGTCAGCATACTATGTGCTTCGCCCCTTTGCAAAGGATTGTTCCGTGGTGCCATCAGCGAGAGCGGAAGCAGTCACACGCCCATTATGAAGAAAGACAGCGTGGCCTTTGATGCCGGCACCTCAAACCAGCACTATAAAGATGCAGAGCAGACGGGTGTTGACTTCCAGAAGAAACTGAACTGCAAGAACATGAAGCAGTTGAGAAAGGTGAGTGCAGAGGAACTGGTAAAGCAAACCAAAGGTTGGGAGTTCTGGCCCGTGGTGGATGGTGTGGCCATCGTGGACGACCTGTACAAGCTGTACCAGGCAGGTTCATACAACGATGTCAACGTGATAGCCGGTTACAACTCAGACGAGGGAAGTTTGTTTGTGTACCAAAGCACAATGGACGAATACAAGAAGATGACCGACAAGTTTGGCGATTTATCTGCCAAGGCACGCCAGGCCTACCCTGCCACCAACGACACAGAGGCACTATATGCCACACAGGACATGTTTCGCGATGTTGCCTTCGGCTGGGGCACATGGGCGTGGGGTAATCTGCAAACCAAGACGGGCAAGGGCAAATTCTACATGTATTACTTTGCACAATCCTCACAAAACACGCTGCGCAAGGGCACACGTGGTGCCACCCATGTGGCCGAGATGCCTTTCATCTACGACTGGCATTGGGGCGAGATGACCGACATCGACACGCACATGGCACAAATCATGCCTCAGTATTGGGTCAATTTCGTCAAGTATGGCGATCCCAATGCCAATGGTCTTCCCTACTGGAGCACATACGTGCAGGGCAAGCCTACCGTAATGACCATGCAGAATGGTTTCATGCTGACCCCTGCCCCCAACCAAAAGCAGATGGAGTTCTGGGAAGAGCTTTTCGGCAAACTCAGAACGAACAAATAAGTGTTCGTGGCAACACACGCTCATTTGCGACCAAATAACTAATCCGACATTGGCCAATATTGGGATTAAATCTTGGCCAAT
>JAKSLO010000141.1 GCA_024401185.1 Bacteroidaceae bacterium
GATGGGTGGTGCCATGGGACAGCAAATGGCCGGCATGATGAACAACATGGGGCAGAACATACAAAATGCCTTAAACACGCCTCCCCCTCTGCCAGGAAACATCGCTGTGTACGTGGCTGTTAACGGACAACAGACGGGTCCTTTCAATATGCAGCAATTGCAGCAAATGGCTGCGGCAGGACAGTTTACGGCTCAGTCTTTGGTGTGGAAGCAGGGCATGCCTCAATGGGCGGCTGCAAGCACCTTGCCCGAACTGGCTTCGCTTTTCGCCCCCGCAGTTCCTCCTATCCCCGGTTCTGTGCCTCCACTTTAAGCGGTTTTAGTGTATGAGGAGTTAGCACCCTGGTAAAAGTAAGCAATAGATTCCTGTTCACTTACTTTTACAATTGTCATCTTCTTAGGTGCACCCTACTTTCGCACAGTTGGCTTACGTCTGGCTTACGTCAAAACACGTAAGCCAGACGTAAGCCAAACGAGTGAAACCCGAGTGAAACCTGTAGGAACATAAGGCGATGGCTTAACTTACTGATACTTTGAGGCTATATTCATATAACATGGCAAGTTGGCGGCTTGCGAGATACAAAGTACGTATTTGATAAAGAAATTTTACAATGAACGATAATAATTTTTATTCCCTCGACCGTCTTGTTGAGTTTGGCATGAGCATGTCAATGGCGCAGCAGATGATAAACAGCATGAACCAGACCATGCAGTCGATGTATATTCCGGGTTCGGCTCAAACCATTCCCCAGCCCCAGGCAGTCAATCACATCTACTATGTGGCAATTGACGGCAATCAGGTAGGTCCTCTTGGCGATGCCGATTTGGTAAAGCTTATTCAGCAGGGCACAATCAACAAGGACACCCTTGCCTGGATGCCTGGCATGCCTGCATGGAAACCCATCGAACAGGTTCCCGCCATACTTAAGATTGTTGCCCTTACGCCTCCTGCTTTGCCTTTGTAAGCAAGGGAGGGGCTATAGGCTGTTTGCAAACTCCCGGCTGATGCTGTTTTGCTCACTTTGACACACTTGGGTGGCAAAGGCACAGCCGGTCTTGATTAACTCTTCCCAAACGGTGGAAGAGAGTGCTGGGAGCTCGTCGCGTACAATCTCCTTTTTTGTCAGGGCATAGATGAACCCTGCGTTGAAATTGTCGCCGGCACCAACCGTACTGACGGTCTTCACTTCGGGCACGCTGAAGTCCATAAAGCCTTCGGGGGTGCACACGGTGATGAGGCCGGGGCCGCTGGTGCAGATAAACAGGTTGCAGTATTGTGCGATGTGCTTTGTGTAGATGGTGCGCGCATCACGCTCGCCATACATCACTTCGAAGTCGTCGGCAGATCCACGCACAATGTCGCTATGCTGGAAGTTCTCAATCAGCGTGGGCATCAGCTTCTGCAGTTCATGTTGGTGCGACTTTCTGAAGTTCAGGTCGTAGTACACGATGGTCTTTGCCTTGCGTGTCTCCTCCAGTATGCGGCGGATGTAGGCACGTGTGCCATCGCATGAGGCATAGTACGAGCCAAAGAGAAGCACATCCTCGTGGGTGAATACGGGGATGGGGGTGTGCTCGCTGATGCTGGGAGGCGTCTTGTAGAACGCATAGTTGGCATCGCCGTGCTCATCGAGCATGGCCAGCGAGATGGCACTCTTCTCGTCTTCCTTCATCTCGAAATACTCAGCATCTACGCCATTTTCCTTCAAGAAATCAATGGTTTGTCGTCCCACAAGGTCATTGCCCGTGTACCCCAGGAACAAGGAGGGGGTACCCGTTCTGCCCAACGAGATGATACTGTTAAAACAACTGCCTCCAGGAACGGCAGCTATGGGTTGGCTGTTTTGGAAGAGAATGTCCAAAATGGTCTCTCCCATCGCAATTACTCTACGCATTTTCGTCTAATTTGTTGCAAAACTACAACAAATAATTCATATAAGCATAAGGTTCCGACTTTTTTTAGTAATTTTGCGACATAATCAACAATAATAAATCTATGACATTTCAAGAATTGGGTCTTTCAGAAGCATTACTGAAGGCCATCGACGAGGCAGGTTACGTCCACCCCATGCCCGTACAGGAGGCTGTTATACCCTTCCTGCTGGGGCAGAATCGCGACGTAGTGGCTCTCGCACAGACAGGAACCGGTAAGACGGCTGCCTACGGTTTGCCCGTGCTGCAACGCATCTCTACCTTCACGTCATCTTCCGACGGCAGCGCAGACAGCCTTGCCGAGGCTGGGGAGTGGGAGGAGAGGGGCAACCTTCCCAAAGCTGTAATCCTGGCTCCTACCCGTGAGCTCTGCCTTCAGATTGCCGATGATCTGGAAGGGTTCAGTAAGTACATCCCCGACTTGCGCCTCCTGGCTGTGTATGGAGGTACTAACATCGAACCACAGATTCGTGCCCTCAAGCATGGCGTTGACATCATTGTGGCTACCCCCGGTCGTTTGATCGACCTGATGAACCGCAAGGCGGCTCAGCTGGACGATGTGCGCTATTTAGTGCTCGATGAGGCCGACGAGATGCTTTCGATGGGCTTCCAGGAAGACCTTGACACCATTCTCGAAGGAGTACCCGAAGAGCACCACACCTTGCTCTTTAGTGCTACTATGAGTAAGGAGATTGAACGCATTGCCAAGAACTATCTGAAGGATGCTGAGGAGATTCAGGTGGGCAGCCGCAACGAGGGTGCCGAGAACGTGAACCACGTTTACTACATGGTTCATGCCAAGGATAAGTATCTGGCATTGAAGCGCGTGGTGGACTACTATCCCAAGATTTTCGCCATCATATTCTGCCGTACCCGTATGGAGACGCAGGAGGTGGCCGACAACCTCATCCGCGATGGCTATAATGCCGACTCGCTTCATGGCGACTTGTCGCAGCAACAGCGCGACCTCACCATGCAGAAGTTCCGCAAGCATCGCACCCAGTTGCTTGTAGCTACCGATGTGGCTGCCCGTGGTTTGGACGTGGACGACCTGACGCACGTCATCAACTTCGGTATGCCCGACGACATAGAGAGCTATACCCATCGCAGCGGCCGTACGGGTCGTGCCGGAAAGAAGGGTACCAGCATCTGCATCGTGCACGTTCGCGAACGTGGCAAGATCAAGTTGGTTGAGAAGACCATACAGAAGGAGTTCATCAAGGGCGAACTGCCCAGCGGAAAGGACATCTGCGCCAAACAACTGTATCGCGTCATCGACGACATTGAGCACGAAGAGGTGGATGAGGAAGAAATTGCAGATTTCCTGCCCGAGGTAAGCCGCAGATGGGAATGGCTCGACAAGGAAGACCTCATCAAGCGTGTGCTGAGTCGTGAGTTTGGCCGTTTCTTGCAGTATTATGCCAATGCTCCCGAGATAGAGATTCCCGATGAGCGTGGCAGCAAGTCGTCAACACGCGAAGGTGGCAAGCGCAAGAAGGGTGACCGAACCGCAGAGGCAGGTTTTACCCGTTTGTTTGTCACGGTGGGCAAGACCGATGGCATCTTTGCCCGTGAGATGATTCGCTTGGTCAACGACAACGTCAAGGGTAAGGTTGAGATAGGACGCATCGACCTGATGAAGAACTATTCGTTCATGGAGGTTCCCGAGGAAGAGGCCGACCGCATTATCAAGGGCCTCAAGGGCGTTCGCGTGAAAGGCAGAGAGGTGCGTGTGGAAGTGGCCGATGCCGAAGGCAATGACGATAAGCCCAAGAAATCAAGGGAATCTGGTAAATCTAGAGAGTCTGGTAAATCTAGAAATTCTAGAAATTCTAGTATCTCTAGAAACTCTAGTAGCTCTAGTAGCTCTAGAAACTCTAGTGATTCTAGTAATTCTATAGATTCCAGAGAGGCGGGTGCCTCTGGCGAGCCTAAGATGAATCGTGCCCAGCGTCGTGCTGCTGCTCAGGCAGAGTCGGCAGGAAAGGGTGGGCGTTCTGAGAAAGAAGGCAGAAAGAAGCCCTCACGCGAAGAGCGTGGCTACACGGCTCCCCGTGGCAAGAAGTATGGCAAGGAAGATTGGATGCAGTTCATGAATCCCGAAAAGAGCATGGCTGGTAAGAATAACCTTGTGGGCGAAGAACCCGATTTCAGCGAAGAGGGATGGGCACGCCGCTATCCTAAGAAGAAATAAAAAGAAGAAATAACAAAAGAAAAAAACAAATAATAAATGATAAAGAAGATTTTATTGGGTGGCTTAATGGCCATCAGCTCTCTTACAGCATGGGCTGATGAGGGCATGTGGGTGCTGCATCATATTGATCCACGCACTCAGCGCAACATGCAGCAGATGGGTCTGAAACTCTCGGCCCAGGAACTTTATGACCCCGAAAGCGGCACTTCATTGAAGGATGCCGTGGTTGACTTTGGCGATTTCTGTTCGGGTGTGGTGGTAAGCCCCGATGGATTGGTGTTTACCAATCACCATTGCGGTTTTAGTGCCATTCAGACGCTGAGTACTACTGATGACGACATCCTGAAGAATGGTTTTGTGGCACGCAGTCATGCTGAGGAGCGTCCTGTTGAAGGACTCAGCGTGTTCTTCCTGCAGCGCACCGAAGATATTACCGACCGTGTGAAGGAAAAACTGGCTCAGCTGGAGGCAGAAAGAGCAGAGAGCCAGGAGGCTGTGGAGGATAACGAGGCAATTGTTGCTCAGAGCAATCTGGTTAATACCAGCCGTGTGATGGACATGATAGAACAGGAATACAAAGAAGCCAACCCCGGACGCGAGGTTCGTGTGCAGAGTTACTGCGGTGGCAGTCAGTTCTTTGTGTCTATCTACAAGGAGTATCGCGACATACGTCTTGTATTTACCCCTACCCAGAGTCTTGGCAAGTTTGGTGGCGATACCGACAACTGGATGTGGCCTCGTCAGACGAGCGACTTCAGCGTGTTCCGTGTCTATGCTGACAAGGATGGCGAACCTGCAGCGTACAGTAAGGATAATGTGCCCCTTCACCCCAAGCGTTGGGCACAGGTCAGCTTGGATGGCTATGCTCCTGGCGACTATTGCATGACCATTGGTTTCCCTGGCTCTACATCACGCTACCTGAGCAGCTACGGCATTACTGAGCGTATTGAGCAGCAGAACAAACCCCGCATTGAGGTGCGTGGCGTGAAGCAGGACGTGTGGAAGAAGTGGATGAAGAGCGACCGTGCCATTGCCATCAAGTATGCCAGCAAGTTCGCTTCGTCGAGCAACTACTGGAAGAACAGCATTGGCATGAACAAGGCGCTTGCCGACCTGGGTGTGGTGGCCGAGAAGGAGAAGCTTGAGCAGAGCATTGCCAGTTGGGTGGATGCCGATGAGGCTCGTCAGCAACGTTTCGGCAAGATGCTTGCTATCTTGAAGGAGGGCTATGCCAGCTGTGCTCCGCAGATACGTAATTTGATGTATATGAACGAAACACTCTCTGGCATGGAGATTTGGTCTCTGGCTCGCTTGGCCGACCAGCTTACCCTCTGCGAGGATAGTGCTTCAACGGCAGATGGCATTAAGGCTTATGAGGACTTCATGAAGGACTATGAACCCAGAGTGGATGAGGAGTGTACCGCCACCCTCTTGAAACTGATGGCTGAGAAGGTGGATGCTGAGTGTCTCCCTGAGTTCTATAAGACCATTCAAAGTGAGTTTGGTGGAGATTATGCTGCCTATGTTCATCATATCTTCAGCAATACCAAAATAGTGGGACCTCATGCCATTCGTGACATCATTCTGGCTGGTAAGGAATTGCAGGATGACCCTGCCCTCAAGATGGCATCGGAGTTCTCTATGGCCTATTCGGCACTGGCCATGCAATATCGCAGTACTGCCTTGTTGCTTAACTATAATGAGAACCTGCTTACACAAGCCTTCCTTGAGATGGAGCAGAGCCAGCCTCACTATAGCGATGCCAACTTCTCTATGCGCTTGAGCTATGGCATTGTGCAGGACTATACGGCTAATGGTCAGCACTATAACTACTTCACCAATGCTCAGAGTCTGCTCGACAAGGCTGCCAAGCAGGATGAAATAGAGGACTATATGCTGGAGGACAACCTCATCAACTTGCTTAAGGAGGGTGACTTTGGTCGCTATGCCGACAAGCAGACGGGCGAGTTGCAGCTTTGCTTCCTCTCTAACAACGACATTACCGGTGGTAACTCTGGTTCTCCCATGTTCAATGGCAAGGGTGAGCTCATCGGCCTTGCCTTCGATGGCAACTGGGAGGCTATGTCGGGCGACATCTCTTTTGATCCTGCCCTGCAGCGTTGCATCGGTGTGGATATCCGTTTTGTGCTCTATCTTATTGATAAGTGGGGACATGCCGACAATCTCATTAGTGAGCTTCGCCTGAAATAGTCCTTCTTTATAACATGTTCAACTTTCGCAAACTTCGCGTGTTTCAGTATTAAGGAGTTCTTATGCAGGCGAGCTGCTAAGCGGCA
>JAKSLO010000142.1 GCA_024401185.1 Bacteroidaceae bacterium
CTCCTTTAACTCCTTGATATTCTTTAACTCCCTATACATGCGAAACTTGAATTATTATTACCGATTGCAAAATTACAAAAAAACTCCAACATTCAACAAAAAGTTCGGAAAAACTGACTCTTTTTGCCATACATTGTCCGCCGAACCCATTCCCACGTTTCGGTTTCACGAGAATATGGAGGTATCATATTTTCTCATCTCAGCACGCAACTGCTGGGCTTTGTTACCCGTCACCTCATCCATCTTGGCCCAAAAACGAGGACCGTGATTCATCTCAAGGGTGTGACACAATTCATGCAGCATGACATAGTCGGACAAATGCACGGGCAACACCATAAGATAGAGAGAGAGATTTATGTTCTTACGGGAACTACAGCTGCCCCAGCGACCACGCGTCTTGTGAATCTTGACCTGCGCATACTGAAAGCCGTGTCTCTCGGCCAACGTCCTGAGTCGCGCCACAAGTACGGTGCTGGCACAATGACGCATGGACTCCTCGATGACCTTCACCAGCCATTGCTGGAGGGCCTCATCCTCAAAACGGGTTTGTGGAGGATAAGAGATGGTCAGTTCGCCATTGTGATAACGTGCCGCCACACGGCGCACAGATGCTTCCTGCAGCCGCACTTTGAAGTAGGGAGAGTCGATGGAGAAATCAGGACCCACGAAATGCTCACGCGTCTTCTCGCCCTGACGTTGCTGAAGCTGTACGAGTCGGGGCAGAAGGGATTCCACACACTCATTGAACTCCTTGAGCGTGAAACGAACGGGAGTGGTAACACGGAATCCACCCTCGCATGGACGGAAGGTGAAACGGCGTGCCCGTGCATTGGGATGCAAATGCAGGTCGCCCAGTACAGGATGTTGCACTATTCGGTCGGGCATATCAACAGGTTATCACCAATCGGGTGGGATATCGGAAAAACTCTCATAATCAGGCATGTAATCCTCTTCCTGACATTCCTCGGCAGCAGGAGCCTTCTGTGCATCCTTTTCTTTCTTATTCGCACCAAAGAGCATAGCCTCACAATTTGACAATGCCGCAAAGGGAGCAAACATATAGGCACGTTTGATCAGCGGCATACGAGCATGATGCTGAGGCTCGTAATGAGGATGGTCTATGATGTCGGAATAATCCATCAGTACACTCTCAACTTATCACCCACCTTAGGCATATAGTCGGGACTCAGGCCATTCAGCTTGTAAAGACTCTTCAACTTGATGCCATACATCTGGGCAATATCATACATCGACTGTCCGTTGGTAACCACATGAGGATGGTTCTTGAAGGCACGGTCGGCATGCGAACGCTTGGAGTTAAGATAAATCACCGAACCCACGGCAGGTTTCATATTGTCGGTCATCTCGTTGTATTTGCGCAACTTACGCTGACTGATGCCCACTCCTTCGGAAATCTTGTACATGTCATCACCCTCTTGCACACGAATGTAGTAGTTCTTGTTGTTCTCAGAAACGGGATGATTGGCATAGAAGTTGGCACCAGGCTTCAAAGCAGGAATGGAATAAGACGGACGACTGGGGTTCGTGGTATTCTGAGGCCTGCTGGGTTGTGGCACAACATTCTGCGTGTTTTGCGAGGTAATCTGGGCAATCTTCTTGTCGGAGTTCTGCGCTATCTCATAGCCGGTAGATGAAGACTTCTGGCCACGATCGTAGTCATAAAGATGGTAAAGTTCAATGAGCTGGATAAGGTTCTGAGCATAGGTGGGCGACGTGGCGTAACCGCATTCGCGCAAACCATGGGCCCACCCCACATAGTCGGTCACCTTCAAGGAAAACAACTTTGAATAACGGTCTTTTTTCAGAAACTTGGAATGATCCTCGTAACTCTCGCGAGCCGAACTATACTTGCGGAACTTCTCATTAGGCTTGTCGTCATTGCGAAGCACATACGGACCGCTCCACCCCGACGACACCTTGATGCCGAAATGATTGTTGGCCTTGACGGCAAGCATACTCTGTCCGGCACCACTCTCCAGAAGTCCTTGCGCAAGGGTGATACTGGCAGGAATGCCATGACGGTTCATCTGCTCGACGGCCATCTCAGCATACTGGTTGATGTATGCCCAATAAGTACTATTTTGAGTTTGCGCACATACGCGAGTATGCACGCAAGACATTAATATTACAAACAGATACGTTAATAAAGTGCTACTTTTCTTCATTATTCTAAAGTTATAGGGCACAAAAATACAAAAAAATTAGCAACTGCGGAAAATTTGTACTAATTTTGTGCGATTTTTGTAAATCAAACGATGAGAGAATACACAATTGCATCGCAAGTATGCGTTTACAATTACGACGAGCTGCCAATCGACGAAAGGGAATTGGTAGATATTGCTCGTGAGTCAACATACCACAGTTATGCGCCCTATTCGCACTTCTACGTAGGGGCTGCATTACGCCTCAGGAATGGTGTGATCATACCTGGCTGCAACCAGGAGAATGCCGCCTCGCCCGTGACTATATGCGCAGAACGCAGCGCCATCTTTGCGGCGGGAGCGCAATACCCGGAAGAACCGGTTATGAAGATTGCCATCACGGCACGCAACGACAACGGTTTCATGAGCAACCCCATCCCACCCTGCGGTTCGTGCCGTCAGGTCATACTGGAAACAGAAGACCGATTCAAGCAACCCATACGCATCCTACTGGCGTGTGAGAACGGCATCCATGTGGTGGAGAGCATCAAGGCTCTGCTGCCCTTGCAGTTTGTCGGCGAAAGCATGATATAATGACCTTCCCGTAATGGGATTGAGGACGCCTTATCAACAGCAAACAAATAACATAACATACAATGATAACAGTATCGAATTTGGCCATTCAGTTTGGCAAACAAGTACTTTACAAGGACGTAAACATCAAGTTCACTAACGGAAACATTTATGGCGTTATTGGCGCCAATGGTGCAGGTAAGTCAACCCTTCTGCGCGCCATCAGTGGCGAGTTGGAAGCAACCAAGGGCAAGATTGAACTGGGTCCCGGCGAGCGCCTCAGCGTGCTGGAGCAGGACCACTTCAAGTACGATGCAGAGACCGTACTGAACACCGTGTTGATGGGACACTCTACGATGTGGGAGGTGATGCGCGAGCGTGAAGCCCTCTACTCGAAGCCCGACTTCAGCGACGAGGATGGTATCCGCGTTGCCGAACTTGAGGACAAGTTTGCCGAGATGGGTGGTTATACTGCAGAAAGTGATGCAGCCACACTGTTGAGCGGTCTGGGCATCAAGGAGGACAAGCACTACCAGTTGATGGGTGAGCTCTCGGGTAAGGAGAAGGTGCGCGTAATGCTGGCAAAGGCGTTGTTCGGTAACCCAGACAACCTGTTGCTCGACGAGCCTACCAATGACCTTGACCTTGAGACCGTAGAATGGCTGGAGGACTATCTGGCAGATTTCGAACACACCGTGTTGGTTGTCAGCCACGACCGTCACTTCCTGGATGCTGTCAGCACCCATACCGTTGACATCGACTTCGGCAAGGTAACCCTGTTTGCCGGTAACTATTCATTCTGGTACCAGAGTAGTCAGTTGGCTTTGAAACAGGCACAGAACCAGAAGGCCAAGGCAGAGGAGAAGCGCAAGGAGTTGGAAGAGTTCATCCGTCGTTTTTCTGCCAATGTGGCAAAGAGCAAGCAGACAACCAGCCGTAAGAAGATGCTTGAGAAACTCAACGTGGAGGAGATCAAGCCTTCTACCCGCAAATACCCCGGCATCATCTTCCAGATGGAGCGCGAGCCCGGCAACCAGATTCTCGAGGTTCACGACCTGAAGGCTACCATGGACGATGGTACCGTATTGTTCGACAACATTGAGTTCAACATCGAGAAGGGACAGAAGGTAGTGTTCCTGAGTCACGACCCCCGTGCCATGACTGCCTTGTTCGAGATTATCAACGGCAACCGTCAGGCCGACAAGGGCACCTACTCTTGGGGTGTAACCATCACCAACGCTTACCTGCCCGTGGACAACACAGAGTTCTTCCAGAGCGAAATGAACCTTGTAGACTGGTTGAGCCAATACGGCGAAGGCAACGAAGTGTATTTCAAGAGCTTCCTCGGACGTATGCTGTTCAGCGGAGAGGATGTTTTGAAGAAGGTAAATGTACTCTCCGGAGGTGAGAAGATGCGTTGTATGATTGCACGCATGCAGTTGAACAATGCCAACTGCCTTATCCTCGACACTCCCACCAACCACCTCGATTTGGAGAGCATCCAGGCATTCAACAACAACCTGAAGCTGTACAAGGGTAACATCCTGTTCTCAAGCCACGACCACGAGTTCATTCAGACCATCGCTGACCGTATCATCGAGCTTACTCCCAACGGATGCATCGACAAGTTGATGGACTATGACGAGTATATCCACGACGAGAAGATTAAGGAACTCAGAACAAAAATGTACGAGGGATAATCCGTCATGCGGATACTGACATTTTTGCAGAAATACATATAAAAAGTCATAATGTTGAAATTTGGCAAGTTATTTGAGCGAAACAAAGCAAACCAAAAGAAGACGAAAATGAGCAATCAAAACAACGAGCTGAACGAAGAAGAAAAGTTGAATACCGAAGCCACAGAGCAGGAAACTGCCGAGCAGGCAGAAGGTCAGGCAGGAGAGACCGTAGAGGAGGCTCCTGCCGAGAAGACTGTTGAGGAGAAACTGGCCGATGCTCTGGCTGAGATAGAGGATTTGAAGAACAAGGCTTTGTATAAGCAAGCAGAGTTTGAAAACTACCGCAAGCGCGTCATCACCGAGAAAGCCGATCTCATCATGAACGGCGGAAAGAAGGTACTGGAGGCTATGTTGCCTGTAGTGGACGACATGGAGCGTGCCCTGGCACACATGAACAAGGCCGAGGACGTAGAAGGCGTAAAGGAAGGCGTGGATTTGATATACAAAAAATTCATGTCAACCCTGAAGGCACAGGGTGTCACACCCATGGAGACCCAGAATGCAGACTTCAACACGGACTACCACGAAGCCGTAACCCAGTTCCCTGCTCCCTCGGACGAACTGAAGGGGAAGGTCATCGACTGCGTGGAACATGGCTACATGATCAACGACAAGGTGCTGCGCTACGCTAAAGTGGTGGTAGGCATCTGATGTTTTCAATTAACAATGAACTATGGCAAAACGAGATTATTACGAAGTGCTTGGCGTCAGCAAGACTGCCGATGCTAAAGAAATAAAATCAGCCTATCGCAAGATGGCGCTCAAATACCACCCTGACCGTAACCCCGGTGACAAGGAAGCCGAGGAGAAGTTCAAGGAGGCTGCAGAGGCTTACAGCGTGCTGAGCGATGAAGACAAGCGCAGAAAGTACGACCAGTTCGGCCCTGAAGGACTGAATGGTGGTGGCGGCTTCGGCGGCGGTGGCTTCGGTTTCGGAGGCAGCATGAACATGGAGGACATCTTCTCTGCCTTTGGCGACATCTTTGGAGGTGGTGGCTTCAGCAGCGGCTTTTCGGGCGGCGGTGGCCGTCAGGCACAGAACAAGGGTCGCAACCTGCGCCTCAAGGTGAAACTGACGCTTGAAGAGGCTGCCAAGGGAGTCACCAAGCGATTCACCATCAAGAAACAAGTGAACTGTCCTGAATGCCACGGAAGCGGTAGTGCAGACAGCAAGACCGAGACCTGTCCTCATTGCGGCGGTTCGGGCGTAGTGATGAAAGTCGTCAACTCCCTCTTCGGACGTATGCAGACGCAGACCACATGTCCACATTGCCAGGGTGAGGGTAAAATCATCAAGAACAAGTGCCCCCACTGCGGAGGCGATGGTACCGTGTCAGGACAGGAGACTGTGGAAGTGAAGATTCCCGCAGGCGTGGACAATGGCATGGTAGTCAACGTTCCCGGAAAGGGTGATGCCGGACGTCATAACGGAGTACCCGGAGACATCCAGGTTCACATCGAGATTGAGCCTCACAAGGAATTCCTGAGAGAAGACACCAACTTGATATATAACTTGTTGCTCGACTTCCCCACCGCAGCACTTGGAGGTGACGTGGAGATTCCCACCCTCGACGGCAAGGTAAGAATCAAGATTGAACCCGGCACACAGCCCGGCAAGGTGATACGTCTTCGTGGTAAGGGTATGCCTGCCGTACAGGGATATGGATACGGCTACGGTGACATCATCGTGCACATCAGCATCTATGTACCCGAAAACCTCAAGAAAGAGGAAAAAGAACTGATTGAAAAGATGCGAGAGGCAGAAGGCTTCAAGCCCAACACCAGCATCAAGGAGAAAATCTTCAAACGTTTCAGGAGTTTGTTTGACTAAGTA
>JAKSLO010000143.1 GCA_024401185.1 Bacteroidaceae bacterium
TCGGAGGGATTTTTACCAAGATTTTCTTAAAGATTTTTTACGGATTTTAAGCGAGCGTGCGAGCGACCCCTAATTTTATCGTCAATTTATTTTTAGGGTGGATTTTTACCAAGATTTTTTTTGTGTCTGCTCTCAGTAAAATTTAAATTAAAATCTCCAAGAAAATCGAAATCAAAAATATTGGAACGACAAGTTTGGCGTCGGCCTACGGCCTCAAAATCTGTAAAAAATCTCTAAGAAAATCCAGGTAAAAATCATTCAAGGGGGATGATGATCCAACAATCGAGGTGAAAATCATTCACGATTTACATTCATTAACATCAAGTTGACATTTATTTAACACACATGCAAGTCTATTGTCAATGACCAACGCGAATGGTAATCCCCGTTGCCTTTATACGACATGAACAATGATATTGGTATTCTGACTTTTTGCGAGTTCGATTTACATAGACGAAAGAAAAAAAATCAGCTTAAGTAATTGTGAAATAATATGTTCCGAAAGATTTGGGATGTATTTTTGAGATAGTTTTGCGCTGTCTAGAGGACATGGATTCTCCCCTCGGGGAGATAGAGGGGGGGTGGCTTTCCACTTGTTGTATTTTGCAAACAGACGTTGGGGAGAAGTGACAAACCAGGCATAGCCGGTGCGACGCTCATGCTCGATGTCCTCTACCCTATCGTGAGGGATGGTGTCGCGACCACAGAAAACGGGTTGCTCGGTGTCAAGGGTGTAGAAGCGCGCCCAGAGACGATGCGACACATCCGAAGGCACAGACACCATACGGTAATCCTTGCGTCCAAGAGAATCAACAAAATCGACACGCTGAAGGCTGTCGATGGAATGATGCTGGAACCAATCCATGGCACCCTCGATGGCTCGGCAGACACTATCCGAAGGATTATCGAGCGACATAAGAAATTCAACAATATCCACCGACTCGGCTGCCGTGAAACTGGCTAACTCGAAACTACGCGCAGGAACCGGCTGAAGGGTGACCTCGTGGTGCTGCTGGCACCACACGGTGGGGCGACCGTCGCGCACAATCTGACTGCGAAGTATGCACGAGATGCCACGATGAAATGACGACTCGCACAAGCGAGCCAGTTCGGCAGAGACAGTACCAAAAGGATAGTCACGACGAGCTACCTGACGAAGCAGCTTGAGCACGTTGACCATGGCATTGTCATTGAACGTGATGTGGGCATGGTAATGATCGGTGCGAGGATAATACTGCGGGAATCCACCATTAGGGTACTGCATCTGCAACAGATAACGAAGTCCACGAAGGGCTGCCTCCACTATGCGCTCAGAAAGAGCATCATGCCTGGCACGATGCTTGTTGTGCTCTATGTAGCGAAAGAGAAAACGTATCTCCGTGCTTGTGGCATCATTGTCGATAGTGGCACGAAGATTGTCATCGGGATGCTCCTCACGCTCGCTGAAAAAGTTGATGTTCTTCGGCCATCCACCACAGGGCAACTGGGATGCCAGCACGTTGATGAGAGGCTGCTGCACACTGGTGCCCACAAAAAAGGAGTCAGGCAAGCTACGCGCTTGCCTGCCCCAATGAGTGTATTCCTGCGCTGACACGTTGGCTGGAAATAGACAACACACAACGCACAGCAAGAAAAGAATTTTTGACTTAAACATCAATACACATCCTGTGGAAGTTATGCGCCTCTGGCGCGGAAGCTAAAGGGAAACTTAAGCACATTATTCCCAATACAAAATCTGCTTGTTGATGTTCCACTTATGGTCTTTGGGGAAGTCATCACCCTCCCATGCCTTCTTGCTTGTCCACTTCTCGGGAGCGTCTGTCCAGAAAGGATCGTCGGCAGGCAAACCCAGAGGCATGAATGCAAGGCTGGTCATGTAGAGCGAGCCATTGTTGGTGTACCAGTCGGCCACATTGGGATGACTGCCCACAAAACCAATGGTAAGGTAACCATCCTCGGTGAAGTTGCTGGCTCCCGCACCATCGAACATGCGATGCATGACAGCGGTAAGACCTGCACGCACCTGTCCGTTGTGCAACTCCTGTGGCAACTGCTTGCGCCATGCCAACTGTGCCAGGGGCTGCATCACTGCCATACGGTAGGGAATGCTACGTCCGACCACGGGGAAGGTGCCCTCGGGAGAGATGAAACGCTCAAGGATGACGCTATACTTCTGCATACGCTTCAAAGCCTCGCCATAACGATAGTTGGCACCCTCGCTCTTGCCCGTAGCAGGCACATAGGTACGAACCGTCCAGTTGTCGTTACCCTTCTTCTGACGAATCATCTCAAGACACTCAAGATACATGGGTTGAATGACGTATGAGTTGTAGTAGTCGAAAGCGAAGCTGGGACCATCGCTATACCAGCCATCACCGACATACCACTCCTCAATCTTCTCCATGGCACGGTGAATGCGATAGCCATCATACTGGCCACCAGCCTTCATGATGAAGCACTCCTCCATGGAGCAGAACAAGAGCCAGTTGGTGTAGCAGGGGTCATAGCGGCGAAGTCCTTGCAACTCCTTGATGTAACGCTGCTTGGTGACATCGTCGAGGGGAACCCAGAGTGCGTCATAGGCACGGTAGAGGCTCTCCACCACATAGGCAGCATCGACCAACGTCTGACCACCACTCTGCCATCCCAGATAGTCGGGGCTCTCGGGATCGACAGCATTGGCATAAGCCTTGAGCGCCCATTCGCGCAACTGCTTGCGCTGCTTGCCCTCCTCGGTATCGTCATCGGGAAGTGCCAGCCAGGGTGAGATGCCCGCCATCAGACGACCAAAGCACTCCATGTAGGCCACCTTCTTGTCGCGATTGTCCCAGGTGGGTGAGAGTTCAAGTTTCATATTCTTCTGCAAAGTGCCATTGGCCATGTTTTCAAGCACAGGTGCAGCCATCTTATAAGCCAGCGACGACCAATACAAACGGTCACTGGCACCATCGCCCAAGGGATTCTTCTCTACCTTTTTGGTCTTAGCCAAGAGAAGCATGGGACAAAGCAAAGCTATAACAACGAAAATTTTTCTCATGATATTTAATTTGTTTATTATGCTTCGCAAGCTCTGCTCGGCTGCCGCTTCGCGCGGCTTGCCTGCAGAAGAACTTCTGGAAGTTATGCGCCTTTGGAACGTAAGTTAGCAGGAAATCAACTTCCCTTAACCTCCAAAAACATCTTACTAACTACCACAACTTGAGCTTGCGAAAGTTGAAACAGTTATTTGTCGAGCATATCGCCCTCGACTACCAGACGAACGACCTCGTTCTTGGCATTGGAACGAATGGTGATAGTCTTCTGGAAGTGACCGGGGAATTTACCCTTACCATTATATGTAACCTCAATCTTTCCCTTCTGACCGGGTTTCACAGGTTCCTTAGAATAGCTGGGCACGGTGCATCCGCAGCTTGCCAATGCCTGATGAATGACCAATGGGGCAGAACCCGTATTGGTGAAGTTGAACACACAAGAACGAGAAGGCGAACTTGCAGGGAACTCACCAAAGTTATAACTTAAGGTGTCGAATGTGATTTCAGCATAGGCTTCCGCAGGATTGGCTGCCAAAATAGATCTTTCAGATTTAGTTTCGTTAGTGACATTTCCAGTCGCATTTGCTACTACCGAAGCACATAGCAAACTACCCATCAAGGAGGTCAACAAAATACTCTTTTTCATACTTATTACATTTAATTATCGCAAAATTACAGTCTTTTTTTGAAAAAACAAGCAGAAAAAGTGCTAAAAAATGTCATTTTAAGGAGAATAACCTAAAAAATGATTATCTTTGTACAAAAAGTAAGCGAAAAATGTTAGTCTTTAATACCACATATACCATTCCGAACGAAGAAGCACGCAACTTCGTCATCTGGATTCATCAGGTTTTCATACCTAAGGCCACAGCAAGCGGACAGTTGTCAAAGCACAGATTGCTCAGGGTGCTGTCGCACAAGGATGAGGCCACGGAGTGTTTCAGCCTTCAGTTTGAGGTGGAGGACAGCAGCGTGCTGCACAACTGGTACACACAATGTGGCAGCAAGCTCAACGAGGAGATGCTGAAGCTGTTTGAGGACAGAGTGGTAGGGTTCAGCACCATACTGGAAGAGATAGAGGGGTAAGCAAATGGGTAGCGCTATGCCGACAGAGAAGATAATACTGGGTATCGACCCCGGAACCAACATCATGGGATATGGAGTGCTGAAGGTGATGGGAAGGCAGGCAGAGATGGTGGCCATGGGAGTGATCGACCTGCACAAGTTCGAAGACCACTACCTGAAACTTGGACACATCTTTGAGAGGATAAGCGGCATCATCTCATCCTACCTGCCCGACGAAATGGCCATCGAGGCACCATTCTTTGGCAAGAACGTGCAGAGCATGCTGAAGCTGGGCAGAGCACAGGGAGTGGCCATGGCGGCTGCCATACAAAGGCAGGTTCCCATCACGGAATACGCGCCCATGAAGATAAAGATGGCCATCACCGGACGCGGAACTGCCAGCAAAGAGCAAGTGGCCGACATGCTGAGGCGCATGCTGAAACTCAACGAGGAGGACATGGGAAAATACATGGATGCCACCGACGCGCTGGGTGCTGCCTACTGCCACTACCTGCAGATGGGAAGGCCCGAGAGCGACAAGAAATTCAGCAGCTGGAAAGACTTTGCAAGAAAGAAAGGAATCATTTGAAACCATATACAGAAATTGAAAAAGATAATTGAAATAAACAACGGAGTGACTCGCCACCCCGACTACAGAATGGCTGAGCCGGTGAACCTCGTCATACACGAGGGTGAGCAGATAGCCATCGTAGGCGAGAATGCCATGGGCAAGTCAAGGTTGGTGGACATCATCACCAGCAAATACCCCCTGCTCCTGAATGAGGTGCACTATGACTTCTCGCCCTCGCAGAAGAAAATGATAAGCGAGAACATCAAATACATTACCTTCCGCGATTCGTATGGCGACAGCGACGGCGCATACTACTACCAGCAGCGATGGAACCAGCACGACATAGACGAGAACACGCCAACGGTTGGACAGTTGCTGCAACAAACCTCGGAACTGCTGCAATGTGACGAAGGCCTGCGCAACAAGCTATACGAGATGTTCCACCTTGAACCTCTGCTCAACAAGTACATCATCACGCTTTCGAGCGGAGAGCTGCGCAAGTTCCAACTCACAAGGACCTTGCTGTCGGGACCTCGCGTGCTGATTATGGACAACCCCTTCATCGGATTGGATGCCAGCACACGCCAACAGCTTGCCGAACTGCTTGAAACCCTGACAAGGGACACCAACCTGCTGGTAATACTCATCCTTAGCAAGGTGGACAACCTGCCTTCCGTCATCACCCACGTGCTTCCCGTCAAGGACTTGAAAGTGGGCGAGAAGATGACGCGCGAAGCCTACCAGGCAGAGATTGCCGACAAGAAACAGCCAGGACTCAGCCAGGAGCTCAAGGACTGGATTGTAAACCTGCCAGCCAAGGACATCACGAAGGAATCGTTCTACCCTCAGGAAAGCGGCGAGATACTGCAATTCAACAAGGTGAGCATCCGCTATGGTTCGCGCACCATCCTCAAAGAACTGGATTGGACGGTACACGAAGGCGAGCGATGGGCATTGGGTGGTGAGAATGGCTGCGGAAAGAGCACCCTGCTGAGCCTTGTATGCGCCGACAACCCACAAAGCTATGCCTGCGACATCCGTCTGTTTGGCCATCAGCGAGGCAGCGGCGAGAGCATCTGGGAGATAAAAAGGCACATTGGCTATGTAAGTCCCGAAATGCACCGTGCCTACCTGAAAGACTTGCCTGCCATCGACATCGTAGCCAGCGGATTGAGCGACTCGGTAGGTTTGTACAAACGTCCAAGACCTGAGCAGAAGGCCATCTGCCTGGATTGGATGAGGGTGTTTGGCATAGAGGACATTGCAGACAGAACCTTCCTGAAGCTGTCGAGTGGCGAGCAAAGACTTTGCCTCCTGGCACGCGCTTTCGTGAAAGACCCTGAGCTGCTGATTCTGGACGAGCCCTTGCATGGTCTTGACCTGCCCAACCGCGCCAAGGTGAAAGAGATAATCACCACCTTCTGCCAACGTCCTCACAAGACAATGGTGATGGTGACCCACTACAAGGAAGAGCTTCCTCCCTGCATCACACACGAATTGAAACTAAAGAAGAATATTTAGGAGAAGTTTGTGGGAGTTAACAGGGAGTTA
>JAKSLO010000144.1 GCA_024401185.1 Bacteroidaceae bacterium
TTTATAATGACTAAGCAAGTGACTCGAGTATTATCTTGTACTACCTTTGGCGCATATTTGGCTTTCATTTTTAGTCATGTAGCCCGCTACACTCCTTCAAATAATAGCCAAATATGCATCCAAATTTAGCACAATCTAATATAAACCTAATTATGATCACTTACTTAGTGTAAAACTAAAGAAAATGAAGAAGAGCATCTTACTGACACTTGCGCTCATTGGAACTTTGTTGCCCTCTAACGGCCTTGAGGTACGTGCACAAAACCGCCTTACCTCTGACATCAAATACAAAACAGAAATAAGTGGTCAGTTTGGCAATGGTAACCATACACCCTTTTGGCAGAGTGCTAACCGCTATGGTCTTGCCAACATCAACAACAACAGCGGATATCTGCGTACCAGCATTCAGCGCGACACCGAAGCCGATGTACAACGTAACTGGCGTATAGGCTATGGCGCCGACCTCATTGTTCCCATCAACTACACCAGCCATTTTATCGTGCAACAATTATACGGTGAGGTACAATACAAAGCAGTACGACTCACCGTAGGACAGCAAGAACTCCCACTTGAGATGAAGAACCAAGCGCTTACCTCCGGTGGTATGGTGCTGGGTGCCAATGCACGTCCCATACCACAGGTACGCATCGAACTGCCCGACTTCCTTGTTTTCAAACGCACAAACAACTGGATAGGTGTCAAGGGAAGTGTTGCCTACGGTTTTTACACCGACAACCAGTGGCAACGCACATTTAATGCTGGCAACAAGGATGCTGTCTTCACAGCAAACTCACGTTATCACAGCAAGGCGGGATATCTGCGCATCGGAAATCTCGACAAGTTCCCTGTTGTCCTAACAGGAGGCGTACAGATGACCTGTCAATTTGGAGGAACAGTATGGAACCGTAAGATAAAGGGAGAGGCTCCCGATGGAAGCTACAATCTCAACGGTGGTATAACCGACTACTTCAAAGCATTCATTCCTACAGGAAGCGATGTGACCGATGGAGATAATCCTAATGTGATGGGTAACACCGTGGGCAGCTATCTGGCCCGCGTGGAATATCACGGAAAAGGTTGGAAGGCCAGCATCTACGGTGAACACATGTTCGAGGATCACAGTCAGATGGGATGGGACTTTGCCTGGAAGGATTTCCTATGGGGACTTGAGGTTGAATTACCTCAGAACCCGATTGTATCAACCATCGTAGCCGAGCACATGCGCACAACCGACCAGTCAGGTCCTGTACTGGTGGCGTACGGCAACAAGGTGCCCTACATTGGTGGACAAGACAACTACTACAACCACAACATCTATGGTTCCTACCAACATGCAGGTTTCGTGATGGGCAATCCTCTCCTACTCTCGCCCATCTACAACCATGATGGACGCATTGTGTGCTATGACAATCGCATCACAGCCATGCACTTCGGCATTCAGGGAAATCCTCTTCCCGACGTAAGCTATCGCATGCTCTACACACACGAGAAGAGTTTTGGCAACTTCAACACCCCTCACAGCGACCCCATGCATGGCGACTTCCTGCTTATCGAATCCACGTATAAGCCTCATCAGTTGCCCGGCATCAGCTTTACAGCCAGTTATGGCATGAACCATGGCAAACTGCTTGGTAACAGCAATGGAGGCATGCTTACCGTAGCCTATAGCAATTTTTAGTTTACACTCTGAGAGAAAATGAAAAATACACATTATTATATATTAGTATTATTGGCATGCCTCGGCTGCCTCTCTTGCGAAAACTTTCGCGACAATAATGGTGACCTTGGTGGCATGTGGCAACTCACACAATGGCGCACACGCAGTTCATCAGGACAGATTGACTCACTTGTTGCCAACAATGACCGCGATGATGTTACATTAGAGAACAAACGGAAGTTATTCTATTGCATACACAGGGATGTGTTTCAAGTGAAGGATGCCTCTACCTATTTTGGCACCAGTTACTACTGCACATTCAGCCATACAGGACAAGAACTCACATTGGGCAACCTCATTGGTTTCGATGGCAAATGTTATGTGGATGGTGAAGACGCCAACCGCACTTATGAGCAATTTGCCGATTTTGGCATTCCCGCCGATGGCCATTTCCACATCGACAATCTCACAGATGAACAGTTGACGATGAGCTTCACAGACAACATTCTCCTCTTCCGCAAATACTGATTAGCCTGCTTTAAAAAAAACAAAAAAAGGCCTATACGCCATTATCTCTTGCAAGCAATTTACAACTGGAGTTTCTACCCACACCCAAAGGCTATGAGACTTTAGTTGATAATTGGCGTTACACCCACCATATCCGCGCAATCTTCTCAGAACTTCTTTCCGAAGATGATGTTGACGAAGGTAAGCCAAAGGATACGAAGGTCGAACCAGAAAGAACGATGCTCAAGATAATAAAGGTCGTAATTGAGGCGACGCAACATCTTCTCCATGGTGTCGGTATATCCGTTGTAGAGGGTGGCATAGCTGGTCACACCAGGTCGAATCTGATAAAGAAAGGCGTAACGGGGGTCGTGCTCCATAATCTGATCAATGAAAAACTTTCGCTCAGGACGATAGCCAATGAAGGCCATATCGCCGCAGAACACATTCCACAGCTGGGGCAGTTCGTCAAGGTGGTGCGAGCGAAGAAACTTACCCACCTTGGTAAGGCGTGGGTCATCCTCACCACCAGCATGGCTGAGTGCAGGACCAAACTTCTCGGCATCCAAACGCATTGAGCGGAACTTATAGATGCGGAAAGGACGACCAAAACGCCCCAGACGTTCTTGCGAATAGATGGCAGGGCCGCCATCGTCGAGTTTGATAAGGATGTAGCTCAACAAAAACAGAGGTGAGGTAAGCACCAACATGACGGACGAGAAGAAAAGGTCGATGAGACGCTTGGTATTACGCTCCACGCTATTCATGCCATCAGGGATGAACTCTGTCTCATTACCCATCACAGTACTCTTAGGCATACCCATAGAACCGAAATCGCGCTGCTTGCGCCTTATGATGGCAATGGGTGGATTGGCTTCCCAGGCCTCGCGGCCATACTCCATGTTCCACTCCTTGCGATGAATCTTCTCCTCACGACGATGTATGAGGTAGGTAATGCTGGTTTGAATGCCAACCCATAGAAGGATGTCAATGAGAGCCAGCACGCTAAGGTCGTACTTGTTCATAACCCACACCATGTTGACACAGGCGAAGAGGAGAAAAAGCACGATAATAGACAAGGGAGTGAGAGCTGGTTTGATACCCATTCGCACAAAACGGTGCTGAAGGAGGTTACGGTCGGGCACCAGCATGGCACGTCCCTCGCGCACACGTTTGTGGATGACACGCAGAATGTCGAGCATGGGCACCATAACAACACCCATTACCACCATGAGCATGCCTTCGGGCATCGTCTTACCACTCTGCTGTATGAGCGAGAGGGTGAGGTAACTCAGCACATAGCCAATGGTATAAGAACCGGCATTGCCTATGATGGTCTTCTTCCATTTCGGGAAGAAACGCTTGAGAATACTATACGGGATGGTTATGCCCAACAGAGCCGCCGACACAATAGTGCCTAAAAGGAAGTCGAAATTAAGACTCACACAGAAGAAGATACCACCCATTATGGTGGTCAATCCGGCTCCAAGGCCATCTATGTCATCGAGCAGGGCAACCGTTTCGGTGATGTACATAACCAGCAGTACCGTAACCACAGCACCCACCCACACAGGCATCTCATAGACGCCGAGCACCCCTTGCAGGTCGGTAACCTGCAACATAGAGACAGGGAACATGCAAGCAGATATGAAGAGGGCCAGGAACTTAGCCTTGGTACTGGTGCCATGAATGTCATTCTTCAATCCTACTATGAACATAATGGCACAGCCGGCAATAACCTGCATAATGCGCAAGCCCGACCGTTCCACCTTGGCCGCGCTGATTACGTCCTCGCCTATCAGTTTGGGAATGCCCAGACAGATGCACAGGGAGAACAGCAGAATAGGTAGCATGGCAAGCCCACCCAGTTCAACGACCGAGGTGTCTTTCTTCGCATCTATGTCAGCTTTCTCGTGGAAGAACATGCCGCTGGTGCTGAAAATCCTCATTCTTGGCAATACCAGGAATGAGGCGATAAAGCCCACCACCATTGGCACAAAACTTACCCACAGATATATATCATTCATTCTTTTCTAAATATTCACATTCTCAGAAGCAGAAACCCCATCCCCCACGTCAGAGGTCGCTTGGTTTCCACCTTTTTTGAATCTCACCCCATCAGCTCATCATAGATGGCGAAATGCTTCTCAACCACCAGATCAACAGAAAACTCTTTCTCTGCCTTGACACGCGAGGCACGTCCCATGCGCATTCGGAGGTCTTTGTCATCCAGCAGCAAAGAGAGTTTCTCTGCCAACTGTTCCGGGCACTTTGGAGGGATAAGGAAACCGTTGACGCCATCGTCCACCGTCTCGCGGCATCCCACCCAGTCGGTAGTGATGATAGGACGCCCGATGGCTGTAGCCTCGATGAGCGACTTGGGCACTCCCTCGCGATAGTACGAGGGGAGCAGCACAACCGAAGAGGCTCGAAGCACCTCCTTGATATTGTCGCAATGACCCATGTACTTGATGTAGTTGCCATCACACACCTCGTCGAGATAAGCCTTGCTGATGGCCTTGGGATTTGTCTCAAGAAGTCCGCACAGCAGGAAGCGTACCCGCCCCTCATACTTGTCCTTAAGCATAAGAGCGGCATCCACGATGTCGGTGACGCCCTTCTCTTCTACCATACGAGAGGTAAAGATGACATTCAGCACCTCGTCCTCCGGTTCGGGAGCATAGGCAAACTCGCTGAGGTCAACACCCGACCCCTTGATGTAGCGGCATTGCTCTTCCTTAATGGCTCCATGCCCCACAAAGAATGATTTGTCGCTATCGTTCTGAAAGATGGTAAGCGCATTCTCACGTCGGTTGGCATAGGCAACAATCTTGAGGAAAACCTTCTTTACCCATGTGTCGGCCTTGCCAGTACCAAAGAACACACCCAAACCATTGATGGCGTTCACCACGCCATGGGCTCCCACTCTCTTGGCAGCCAGCCCACCCCAAAGCGCAACCTTCAGGCTCACATGGTGTATGATGTCTGGTTTCTCCTTCCT
The DNA here is from genome assembly GCA_024401185.1 of Bacteroidaceae bacterium. Taxonomy (GTDB): domain Bacteria; phylum Bacteroidota; class Bacteroidia; order Bacteroidales; family Bacteroidaceae; genus Physcousia. The sequence continues at coordinate 5,166 of JAKSLO010000144.1, forward strand.
ATACAGTTTCTTGAGGAAGCGATAAGTCTTCAGTTCTTCGCGTATGTTGGTTCCGACACGATTGATGGGCAGATTGATGAACTTGCAGCCCATCTGCCTTATCGCATCGGCATACCCAGTATCCTGTGCCACCACGGTAACATCATTACCAGCCTTCAGCACCGCTTCAATAAGCTTTCGACGGTGTGATATCAACTGATAATCGATACTGAAAACGAAAAATATCTTCTTTCCTCTTACCATTTTATCCTATTTGGTAGAAAACACATGCAAAGTTAACATAATTTTCCTTTTTATCGGCACATTTGTGCAACTATCTTCATTTTATCGGAAAGTTGGCAAAGAAACCACACTGCATATTATAAAAACAACTCGCAGAAGCAGCATTCTCTTAACTATCTGTTCGTAATCCGAACCCATACTTATGCATTTTGTGTTGTTCTTAGGAGCGCATTACTTTCACTCGATTGGCTTACGTCTGGCTTACGTCAAAACACGTAAGCCAGACGTAAGCCAATCGAGTGAAACCTGAGTGAAACTTGGAGGAACCTGGTACATAGAATTAGCATACTGTATACAGAAGGGACATCTGATACGGGACAGATAAACTACATCCCATGAGCCTTCACCCCACATTTGTCGGTCACTTTGGGGAGAAAGTTTCAAAAAAAACAATAACAGAGGTTAAAGATTGAAAAAGATGCTTGTATTTGATAAATAATGCGTAACTTTGCGTCTATGCAGAGCGATGCTCTCTCTCTTTTTTCGAAAAGCACTATGCTCTGCTTAGTAATGGTAAAAAAATAACTTCCTAAAGTTCATAGTATGATGCTTCCTTCAGCTTTGTTTGTCTTTTTGGCTATTTTTGTGCTGTCCTTCAGTCACATAGCCCGCTGCTTTTGCAGACGTGCAAAATGCCGTCCTTCAAGACAGC
>JAKSLO010000145.1 GCA_024401185.1 Bacteroidaceae bacterium
CGCCTTTTGGGCATTTCTTTCCTCTATTTTGCACTTTTTCTGTAAAAATCTCAATGAAATTGAGAAATCTTTTGTAACTTTGTACCCTGAAAATTGGATTCATCCGGAAACACTTGCGATAAAGAGTGGTGGCTGGGGAAGAAAAGAAGAGAATATGCAGTACAAGCATGTGGGATGCGAAATGATAGTAACAGAAGAACACACACACACGATATGAGTTGTAATAACATAGAATTCGTAACATACTGCATCGGCAACCTCTCACGCCGATTGAACCTGAGTGCCGTTGAGGTGTATCGTCGCCTCAAGCAGTCGGGCATCCTGACTGGGTACATCGTGCCGAGTTACGATGTGCTCCACACCTTTGGCAAAGAGTATCTTATGGAAGACCTCACCGAATACATGAGGGAGAAAGGAGTGTTAGCATAATGGAAGTTTATCACGCATCAACCGTAGTTGTGGCTTCTCCCGACACAACGCATAGCCGAGCTTTCCTCGATTTCGGCGCTGGCTTCTATGTTACCACCTTACAGGATCAGGCGGTGAAATATGGAGCACGTTTTACTAACCGAGGCAAAGAAGCCTTCCTTAATATCTACGAATTTGCCGATGACCTCAGCAAATGGAACGTTATTGAGTTCAAACGTTACGATGAAGCATGGCTTGACTTCGTGACAGAATGCCGTCAAGGAAGAATCGTCGGTGACTACGATGTGGTCATTGGCGGTATTGCCAACGATAAGGTATTCCGTACTGTTGACCTCTATTTTGCTGGCGACATCTCGAAAGAGGAATGCCTTCGTCGCCTTATTTACGAGGAACCCAACAATCAGATTTGCATCCGTTCGCAACAGGTACTCAACGAATGTCTAACCTTCAAAAATGCTCATCCCCTATGAATACCCAGCACGATGAAGCCTTTCATGCAATTCTGGAGGCAAAATACGCTCGTATTATCAATGAGATTAGCCAGATGCACAGCGTGAGCCTTGAAGATGCAATGGACATTTTCTACACCTCTCCGCTATTGCCTCTTCTCGAAGAAGGCGTTGCCGACCTCCATTGCCGAAGCGACAAGTATCTGGCAGAGGAGATTTGGCGAGAACGAGAAGAATGAATAACAATAAAAGCAACAATATGACAGCGAATCGAAAGATTATGCTGGCGTATCTCAAAGATACTACAAAACAAATGCCCATATGACTCAACCGCAAGCTGTAATAGAAGCAATAGAAAGCCTTGGAGGTATAGCTCCACTTGGCAAAATCTATCAGGTGGCGTTGCAAAATCCTGATTGTATTTGGGGCACTCAAACGCCTCAAGCTTCAATCAGACGTATTGTACGCCATACAAAAGGGATTTATGTGGTGCGCAAAGGTCTTTATGCACTTGAGTCACATCGCAAGCAACTTGAGTCAAATGGTATTGTGGAAATTACAAACGCAAATGCCAATTCCAACGAAATTCAGCAGTTTACGCACTACTATTACCAAGGCCTATTGCTGAAGGTCGGTGAACTCAGACACCTTGACACGTTCGTACCCAATCAAGACAAGAACCGCATGTTCCTACAAGAGGCTACGCTTGGTGATCTGCGAAGTCTCAATGAGATTCCCAACTATACGTATTCTCAGTTGGTTCAACGTTCCAGCACAATCGATGTCATTTGGTTCAACGAGCGCAAGATGCCTCATTCCTTTTTCGAGGTAGAGCATTCTACTGATATTCAGAATTCCTTGTTGAAGTTTTGTGACTTGCAAGACTTTAACGCCAGAATGGTGATTGTGGCCGATGACTATCGCAAAGACGAATATCTCCACAAACTCAGCGAAACTGCTTTCCGCGACCTCCGTGAACAAAAGCGCGTCAGCTTCCTCTCATACGATGAACTTGATAGACAATACGAAAATGCGCTGGCAGATTCTCAGAGAGGATTTATCTTGTAGGCAACACTTTTTCTGTAAAAATCTCAATGAAATTGAGAAGTTTTTTGTAACTTTGTGGCGTAAAATACGCACCATAACCTTTATGAGGAAGCGAGAATGTATAAAAATTGAAAAAAAGAATATTTTGTAAATTTTGGATGAACAGGGATTGATAAAGTAGAAAGATAATAGAAAAATCCTTATGAGCAGTAAGATAGATGACTATATTGCAAATAGACCAAGATACGATGGGTTTGCAGATAATCTCTTTTGGGCATATGCTTGCTGGCAGGCATTTTGGGTGGCTGTGCAAGACGGAGAGTTAAAATTCGGTCGAAAGCACTTTATGATAAGAGCTAAGTTCTTTAAAGGATATCGCGAAGGAAAGTATCATATAACTGATTTATATCGAAACAACATTGCCAAGATGCAATGCAATAACATGTGCTGGTATTGTCAATGCGAACTTCCTGCAAGTGAACTTACTGCAGATCATGTATTCCCTCGTGTAAAAGGTGGCAGTAATGACATGGACAACATCATATTCGTATGCAAACATTGTAACTCTTCAAAGGGGGCAAAAGACATGGTTGAATGGTTTGTCGAAAGGGATCAAATACCGCACTATTGGTTGATAGGTCACTATCTGAAGCAAGTTGTACAATACGCTGAAGAAAACAAATTGATGAACAAGGATTTAGATGAGGTTGGAGCCATGGAACTTCCTTTCTCCATAAAGTCAATTCTATTCTTCCATAATCGTAACATATGGGAATATTATTTGAAAATATTGAATACGGAGGGAGACGTGAATGACTTAAAGCCTGATATTTTAATGCAGAATAATCAAGTTATACCACAATAAAAATCAAATTATGCCTACCTTCCTTCTTCGCCATCCTGTTGATTGGTCATTGCTGACGAATGGATAAAAAGTGAAGATTAACAAGCATTTGAGAATATAACGGCATGCCCACCTACCGATTCCCCATCAACGGATTGCGCCACCACGACTTCAATGGACGCTTGGACGAGCTCTACAAGCTTGCTCTGGGGAGGCGCATGTCCATTAGCATAGAGCATGACAATCCCGGCGAGACGGATGCCGTGATCGTGTATTGGGGCAAGAGGTTTGTGGGGTATGTGCGCAGCGGCGAGGACAGGGAAAAGGCAGCCATGCTGATAGAGCAGACGGGCAGAGGATCGCTGTTGGGCAAGATTGTGGACGTGGACAGGGAGAAACGCTGGCTGTGGATGGAGATTACGTCGGAACAAGAACTGTCGCAAACCGTAGAAACCCGTCCGAATCTGCTGACAAATTGGACTTTCGACGGCAGGACGCTGCCCAGCGACGAAGAGGAGGTGCGACTGCATACAATGCTTTGCAATCTGGAGATGGTGATCGAAGGGCAGGAACCTTGGGACGAGGATATGGAGGAGTGGCTGGAATATGCAGAGCAGAACCTGTGGCGAGACATCAGTTTTGAGACTTCGGAACTGCTGAAGCACATACTGACGCTCCTCACTGCATGTGACGATGCCGCCTATCGCACGGCCGCCAGCCGGTTGCAGTTTACCATCGACTTTATGGGAAGCCCCGAGGTAAGACGACTGCAGGCACAGCAAATCATCGACAAGGCACATGCTGGAAGCATGGACACTTTGCTCCTTCATTATGCAGAGAGTGCCAAGAAGGAGATACGCAAACTACCCGAGGAATTGCTGACACTGTTTCTGAAGGACGGTGAGGTGTTCATGGGCAGAATGTGGTACCTGCATCGTCCCTACAAGCAGATGCAAGCCATCAAGACGCTGCTTGCCATGATGGTACGACTGAAGGATGATGCGGGCGAGGAGGCATCGCAGAGCATCTCCAAAGAATGGCTCATCAGGTGGGGCGCAAGTCAGCAGGATAAGCGCAAGGCGGAGGTGGTGCAGGAAATCATCAGTACCTTCGAACTTCAGCGCACGAACCCGATACTGGCACAGCAAATGGCTGGGATGCTGGAGTATTGCAACTGTCAGAAGCAAGCGAATGAGGCCCTGAAGAATGTGGCTGGTGCCATTCGTGAGAATCCACCTGTCAATGCTGGCAATTACTATGCCTCTGGTTCCACTCACGAAGACAAAGGCAAGCACCTATATATCGGAACTGACAATAAGGAAACGCTCGGAATGATTGAGCACGAAATTTAGAGTTATGGCAGATAATACAAAACAGTTATACATTGACTTCGATGCTTACGAGCAGGTGAAAGAGCCACACAAGAGGGAGAAGGCCTCGGCGTGGCGTGCTGCTATCGGCTTGCAGCAAGTGGACGGGTTGAAGGTGTCCGACTATCTGAAGGAAACGGCTGTGAGGCACATTGAAGGTGAGATTACCATAGACGAGGTGCGTGAGCAACTGCGCACGTACTATGACACGAAGGTGGCTCACGACAGCGATGATGCTCTGACGGAGGAGGCTGACCGCGTGGCTGCCAACATCACGAAGTTGCTGAGTGAACGGTCGTTCTCGCTGACGGCTCTGGAGGTGCTGCATACGCACAAGCATGTGTTTGAGGGTGTTTTCAAACATGCCGGTGAGGTGCGCCCGATGGACGTGATGAAGAAGGAATGGGTGTTGCGTGGCGAGAGTGTGACCTACGGTCGTGCGGAGGACATACTGCAAGCGCTGAAGTACGACATTGAGCAGGAGCGTGACTTCAACTACGCTGGGCTTTCGACGGATGAGATCATCAGTCACATCGCTGACTTCACGTGTATGCTGTGGCAGAACCATCCGTTCCGTGAGGGCAACACGCGCACTACGGCGGTGTTCCTGATAAAGTACTTGCGTTCGTGTGGATTCACGGTGTGCAACGATACGTTTGCCGAGAACTCTTGGTACTTCCGCAATGCCTTGGTGCGTGCCAACTATAGCAACCCTATGCGTGGCGTGCAGAAGGACAAGTCGTTTCTGGTGAAGTTCTTCCGCAATCTGTTGCTGGGTGAAGAGAACGAACTGAAGAACCGCTACATGCTTGTTGGTTGGCAAGATGAGGATACCCATACAAGTACCCATACAAGTAGCGACGAAAATACCCATACAAGTACCCATACAAGTAATGAAAAACTGATGCCGAAGAGCGAGAATGTACGGAAGCTGGTATTGGCAATCGGAAGAAGCGAACTGAATGTGAAGGAGATGATGGAGTGTGTGGGGTTGAAAAACCGTCCGAACTTTATGGAGTATTCGCTGGTGCCTGCCATTGAAGGAGGTTACGTGAGATTGAAATTCCCGGAGTCACCCCGACACCCTCGTCAGAAATACTTGCTGACGCTGAAGGGACTTCTGGCTTTGGATGGTTTGTCACGATAAACAAACGTATTAAGAAAATGAGTCAACACTTTTATGCTGATGGTGCAACGCACAACGACCATCACAAGGAGATAAACATAGGTAGCGTTACGAGTAGCGACTTGAAGGACATCGTGAAGGGATTCTTCGAGGATGATGACGTGGAGGATGCAGAGGAGGTGAGCGATGGCGATACGCTACAGCCAGTGAAGAACTTGCCAAAGGGCAACGATGACGATAACGAGATGAATGACGAAACAAATGACACCATCATGTCGGAAAGTGATGAGTTGTGCCACTTCATCTATCCAGGACTTGACGAAAAGGAGGCGCTGCAGGTGCATCGTCAGATCAAGGACTTGGTGAAACGGTTCCCCATGAAGGACATCTGCTCGTTCCTGAATCGATTGGCTGGGGAGAAGAAAATTCTTCAACCGCAGATACCACAGAATGCTTTTGAGGAACTTCACCGAATGGGGATGCCTTCGCCGGAAACGAGGGGATTCGGCTATGATAATTTCTGTAAATACTACCGCAAGTAAATAGCATATTTAGTAAAGGATTTGATCCTCTCGTGGACAGTAAGAAGTCTGTGAGAGGATTTTTTTTGTCGGTATCAGTCAAAGGTAATCAAAGGTAGTCAAATCCAGTAGTAGACAAGTTGAATACTAAATGGTTATCCATTATTTGTACGTACCTTTGCACTCGGAATCAGTCAAGA
>JAKSLO010000146.1 GCA_024401185.1 Bacteroidaceae bacterium
TAATTCAAAAAATCAAACAGATTATGAAAACAATCAAATTTCTCCTTGTGTCACTGATGGTGATGCTCGGAACCGCTGCCTTTGCGCAGGACGTGGTGATTCACAAAACAGATGGAACAACGGAAGTCATCGAAAACGCAGATAGCGTGGTATATGACGTAAAGGATTACGGTTATTATTCATTCAATGCGACAAGTACAGCAGAAATCAAGAATTTAACTGCAAGTGATTTTACAAAACTTACAAAGGCAACTTCGGAAGTTGATTGTGGAGTAGATTGTGTACCTGTTGTTGCTGTACCAACAGAAATTGCACCAACAATACAAGAACACTCTAAAGGTGCTAATGATTATATTTCTCCATATACATTAAATAGAGCAGGAACATTAACAATTAGTATAAATAAGGTTACATATTATATATATTATTGTTCAAAGGGTGAAACTGTTGCTAATGATACAGATACATTAATAATTTCAATAAATTAATATAAATAAAAAATGGCAATAAATAATAAAGGTTTATATAAAGACTGGAAACCTGGATTTCGTATTGAGGGTGCTAAAGGCGATCCAATTGTAACAACTGATGAAGTTGCAGTTGAAATTCAGAAAGGAGTTTATGATTTCGGTAGTGAAATAGCAACCGGTTTTACTTCATTAACAAATCACTATTGTTCAAAGAGTTGTTCAAGCCAAGTTATATCGTAATTGCCATTATATAAGAATAGTACAAATAGTTGAATAAGTTAAAAATATGGAAGAATTAAAGATTATTTCAGAGGCAATAGCCAATGTATTAATGTGCATAGTGACCATTGTCGGCTTTGTGTATGCCTTCAAAGAATATCAGTTGACGTTACGCAAGAAGATAGACGAAAGACATGAGAAAACCAAAAACAACTTGGCAAGAAATGTCGGAGCCCTATATTTCGTAGAACAGCAGGCTGTGGAAAGGATTGCAGAGTTGACAAACGAGAATGCTCAGACGATTAAGATAAAACTAAGAAAGGCTGCTGCAGAAAGAGAAGATAACGAACTGCACCTATATCCAAGCGAAAGCGTATCCAAGTTCTCCAATTTTATAACAGACAAAGATTAAGAAGCAAAATGAAAACAATTAAACTCATTCTCTCAGCCATCTTGATGATGATGGCATTAACAGTTTATGCACAGGAACGTGTAGTGCAAGTATATAAGGACGGAAAAGTAATTAAGGAGTATTCTGTAAGCGAGGTTGCAAGTGTGACAACACAAGCACAAAGCGAGCAGAAGGTAGAGGCAAGCAACGCCTCAACAAGTGTAGGATTCAGCATCAGTTCCTCTCCCAAGTTAGAGATTGGTGCGGACAAACTCACTTTCAGCAACAATGCAAATAGTGTAAACTTCTCGGCAGACGAGCGCCTCGTAATCCGCTTGAAACCTGCAAAGCAAGATGACGCCAGTAGCACAAAGAAGGGTGATGTGAATGGCGACGGGAAGGTGAACATCACTGACGTGACGACCCTCGTGAACATTGTCCTAAGTCAGCCAGCAGAGGCTGCGGCCAAAGCAAAGCGTACGGTGGAAGAGTAGTAGTGTCCTTGAGCTTGGCGCTACTGCACAAGCATGCCAAAGACAGAGAATAACAGCAGCTATCGCTTCGCATTGAAGCAAGATAGCTGCTGTTACTATAATAAATAAGGAGAGTAGCTGCGGTCTGCCGAATACTTACGTGCCAACAGCCCAACAGAGCTGCACGCTACAATTATTCCACCTGTTCCTTCGGCCAGTTGATGAGGAATACCTTCTCGGTGGCACGGGTGAGGGCGGTATAGAGCCAGCGGAAATAGTCGGGAGTGAGCATGTCCTCCGTGATGTAGCCTTGGTCTATGTAAACATGTGCCCATTGTCCACCCTGTGCCTTATGACATGTCACGGCATAAGCGTATTTCACTTGTAAGGCATTATAATGTACATCATTGCGGAGGGCTTGCATGTGTACCTTACGGTTTGTGATGTCGGGATAGTCCTCCCATACAGCATTAAATAGGTGGTCTTGTTGCTCACGGGTTAGGGCAGGAGCCTCAGACTGCAGCACATCCAGCAACACGGTGCAGTCCACCTCGATGTCGTCGTAGTCGGGAAAGCGTAGCGTGGCATCGGCAAAGCGAAAACCATATAATGACCTCTCATTGCGGAAACGGCGCACGATGGCCATGTCACCATTGGCAATGAAAGTGCCAGAGTCGGACGACGTTGGCTTTCCCCCTTGGGGGGAGGGAGTGGTGGTATGTGGATTATCAGCTGGGGGCTGTGGCGTATTTTCCTTCATCCAGTAGTAGTTGTTCTTTACTACGATTAGCTGGTCCCCACTACTCAGTTCCTCCTCGTACCCTAAAATGCGACCACGTATTCCCAGGTTGAATATGTTGGCACGCTTGTTGCTTCGGGTGATTACGATAGTCTCGTCTTGCCCGGCATGATAGTAACTCTCTTCCAGTCGCTCTATGAGATCGTTACCCATCACCACCTCAATGTCGGCAAACGGAGCTACATTCAGTTGGGGAAACTGCAACATGTCGTCCGTCTGGATGAGATTGCGCAGCATAGTGGCATTCCATAGTATGCCCGATTCGCTGAGTTGTCGTACCACCTGTGTCAGGTGGCAATGTGTTACTTTCAGTCCGTAGCCTGACAGAGCCCTTTCGTCAAGAGCCGGACTCAGTTCTTCGCCTACGGGGGGGAGCTGTGCAGAGTCACCCACCAAAATCAATCTGCAGTTTTCACCACCATATACATATTGTATAAGATCGTCGAGCAGGCGACCCGTGCCAAACATACCACCCGAAAGTCCCTCGTTGGCAATCATCGAAGCCTCGTCCACTATGAAGATGGTTTGCCGTATCAGTTGCGATGGGTTAAGCGAGAAGGTGGAGTTGTTGCGTGCAAACGTCAACTCTTTCTCTTCGTCTCCTACTTCGACGGTTGTCTGTGTGAATGCCACTCCAGCCGTCTCACGGTAGATGCGACGATGGATGGTAAAGGCTGGTTCGTCGGCATGAAGCGAGAATACTTTTGCGGCTCTTCCCGTGGGGGCCATCAGCACCACCCGCTGTTTTAGCTCAAGCAGCGACTTCACAATGGCACCTACCAAAGTGGTTTTACCCGTGCCCGCATAGCCGGTTAGCAGAAACAACGACTCCGTCTGTCGGGAGAGTAGAAAATCGGCAAACTCTGATACCGTATTTCTTTGCTCTTTTGTAGGTTTCAATGCAAATTTTTGCTCTATAAGGCTCTCTAATTGCGTATTTGCCATCTTTTTTATAAAAAAAATGCGTTTAAAGTCGGTTATTCAAATAATTTGTCTTATTTTTGCGATGCGAATATAAATAAAAAAAATAAAATAGCATCATGAAAACAGTAATTAATGTGATTTTGTGTGCCTGCGCAGCCGCTTTGTTGTGGATCTGCGTCAGAAGTATTACTGATGACCAAGCGATAGATGAAAAGATCGCAGGTCGTAAGAAGGTAGTGATTGCACGCTTGCTTGACATCAAGGCAGCTGAGGAAGCTTACAAGGAGCAGCACGACACAACCCTGTACTACACCGATGAGGAGAGTCAGGAGACCCGTCAGGCTACCATGGGTGCTTATGCTGAGAACTTTGATGAACTGATTGCTTTCTTGAAGACTGCTCGTTTCCCCGAGAAGATCTCTAAGGAGGGTCAGATTCAGGAGGCTGCTCAGCGTAAGGGCTGGACCGACAAGAAAGTGGCAAACCACATCTATCAGCTCCGCAAGTCGGGTATGAGCGATGCAGCTATCCGCGAGCGTCTTATCGCTGATGAGCTTCCCGGTGTTTGGATGGATACCGTATGGGCTGAGAATCCCATCAAGTTCCTCTTCGGCCGTGAGGATTATCCCGTTGACTCATTGCGCTACATCCCCTTCTCAAACGAGTTGGGTGGCGATTTCCTGGAGTTCGAGCTCTCTGGTCAGGTTCACTACAAGATGGGTATTCCTATGAACTACGTAATGGAGTGTAAGGCTCCCTTCGAGACCTTCCTCACCAAGGCTGGTCTGGGTCCCATCGGTGACAACAAGCGTAAGAACATGTCTGTCTATGAGGAAGAGCGTGGTGCTTACCCTGGTCTGAAGATTGGTGATATCCTTAACTGGAATAATAATGCCGGTAACTGGGAGTAATTTATCTAAATATAGTTTGTCCATCCGCATTTCTGCGGATGGATTTTCTTTTTTTGTCAATGCTCCTCTTAATGGCGAGTTGATACATTGTGAAGATTATACCCTTCACGAAGGTGAATCGATGAGTCACAAGTTGGGCAATATGCTTGTTCAGCCCACCATGCAAGACCTTACCTACGACAAGGTACAGGTCATTGTTGATAGCCCCTCCACACTTATCCCAGAGGAGGAGTTTAATGCCAATGAGGTTGAAAACTGTTATGGCTGTGTGTTTAGTGACGTTGACATTCACACTCATCGTGTTTGCAGTACCCCCTTGCCTTCTTTGTTTGTTGTGGTACTCTTTTCGCTCCCACATGATGTTTATGACACCATAACCAACCTTATGCCGCAAGCCACCTTTACCAGTGTGTTTGCCACTACGCTCAGCAGCTTTGCAGACTATTCCACCAAGCATGATTTTGCAGAGCCTCCTTTGTTTGTCTATTTGCAGCCAAATCAGATGTTGCTGTATTCCGTTTTCCGTGGAAAATTGCTTTTTGCCAATTCATTCAGTACGGATAATATTCAGAATACGCTTTACTTCTTGCTTTCAGTTTGGAAGATCTTGAAGTTTGATGCACGTGTCAATCATTGCATCATCTCGGGTGATGATACTACGCTGACCACTTCCCTGGCAGATGAGCTGGGCGAATTCTTGCAGTATGTCGAACTCGTATAGGGTTGTTTCGTAGTGTTATCCATTCTGGTTTTTGCTGCGCAGTAAATACACCATGCTGCAAGCGTTCTTTTAGTCTTTGGGAGGTAGTGTGTAGTCGTTTCGGCTTGTTTTTCCCTTCCTCGGTGTACAAAGAACCGTTTGTCATCGCTTTTGCCTTTTTGGCAAAGTGTATGATTAGTTGAAATCACGTCAAGTTTATAACTTATTTAATACATTATTCCAATTGCGCGTTATTACAGGTAAATACAAAGGTCGTCATTTTGATGTGCCACGTTCTTTCAAAGCACGTCCTACGACCGATTTCGCCAAGGAGAACGTGTTTAACGTCCTTAATGGATATATTGACTGGGACGAAGAACCCGTGGCTCTCGATCTTTTTTCAGGTACAGGTAGCATTACACTTGAGTTCCTCTCTCGTGGTTGTGGTAAGGTGGTCAGCATTGAGAAGGACCGCCTCCATCATAGCTTCATAAAGGGTTTTCTGGAGAAGCTGGGCGATGAAAATGGCATTGCCATTTGCGGTGATGTGTTCAAGTACCTCTCTCGCTGTAACGAGAAGTTCGATATCGTCTTTGCAGATCCTCCTTATCAGTTGGAAAACATTGCCGATATCCCCGACATTGTCATGGATCGTGCCATACTCAAGGAGGGTGGCATCTTCATCCTCGAACATGGAAAGACCAATGATTTTTCCTCGCATCCTCGCTTCCTTGAGCACCGCTCATGGGGGAGTGTCAATTTCTCTTTCTTCAGATAAATTAAAGGATAAGGGTAAGTAAGTGAAGTTTCCCACCTTTCATAGAATTGCTGTAATTTTTATCATCACTAAACTACTCAATGCCAGGGCAAATAGCCTTGGCATTGTGTG
>JAKSLO010000147.1 GCA_024401185.1 Bacteroidaceae bacterium
CCGTATTTCTCCACGCATTTGTGTAGGCTCTACGGGGGAACCTCGGGTGAAGCGTTGACTCTACTTCAACCCCACCACAACGGGACGCTTCTTTCCGTCCTTACCACGTTTCAGGAAGGTGATGACCAGAAGCTCCTGCCCTTTTTGGGGAAGAGGCCATCCGCTGGCCTGGCACCATTGCTTGTGGATGTAACCTGATGTGGCAGGTTCTTGCACCTGCTTGGCACCAGTTTCAACAATGGGCAGTATCTGCCCATCAGCATCGGGAAGAAGTTGCCAGGCACAATAGCCCTTAGCCTCATCAGCATAGGTTACGACTACCCGTCGATAGCCAAAACTCTCAGCGCCATTGTCGAGCACAGAGGTGATGAGGGCCGACTTGAAGTTACTCTCCTTAGGGATGATGGGGATGAATCGCACATATTGTCCCTCGTGCAAATTCGTGGTGTTAGCATATTGGGCAACCAGGTGACGAGATTCATTATCGAAAACATGGATGTGACGATGCTGCTGATCCACATGGTCGATGTAACCCACCGAGGTTGAAAAGCACGACTCTATGTTCTGCCCATTGGGACAGGCTGCCTCTATGCGCAGGTTTCCATTGTCGGAGGTGCGAAGCAGCACATTGAAAAGACGCCCCGGTATGTCATCGTAGCGCATCTTCTGGTACTGTGTAAGGGTATGCACCTCACATGACATCTCCTCTCCCTTACTGGTTAGCAGGTGTACAAAAGTCATCTTTCGGTTTCTCACTTCGGACGTAAACACACGGGTAGCCACAGCGGGGACAGCAAGCGTCAGAAAGCCCTTTTCGTCCTCACCTACCCTGTAGCCTTTTTTCTGCAACACAGGTTTCATCAATTGCTCTTCTTCCGCAGAAAGATGCTCACCGGGATAGAACAGCAAACTGTAAGCATAAGCCTTGACCATACGCTCTACCAACGAGGGGAAGCGCTTTCCATCATCACCTGTACGCGACTCGCTGTCCTCGGGACGCAGATTCTCCATGCCCCACATATCGGCAAACAGCACGAAGTGGAAGGAAGGAAACCTGGTAGTCATCTTAACGGCACACGACAAGATGGCCGAATGAAGGCGTGAAGGACGATGGGTTTCCAGCTTAAGGTATTCTGCCAACAAACGACGGGAGCTCAAGGCGGCATCTGCCGACACACCTGCTGCATCGTCTGTTATATTGTTCAATTCCTTCACTATTTCCCACCCTCTCTTCTCCTTAGGGTTGGCATTTTCAAAACCGTAGTTCATGGTATTATTCTGTAATGTTTCACTTCTTGAAATATTTCCCCACCACAGGCAGGTTCTTCATGGGCAGGTCATGATAGATGATGTGCCCTATGAATGCAAAGATGAGCAGGGTGTTGATGCCCAGTCGGCTCCATGTGGGCCATTTCTCGGGCAAAAGCTGCATGATGGTGAAGAAGATGGCCGTGATGAGCACATAGACACCCATGCTGAGCATGGGGTACTGAATAGGATTCTTCTTCTGACCGATGAAGTAACTGAGCAGCATAGTGGTGCCATAACCTGCCACACCACCCCAGGCACAAGCCATATAACCGTATTGAGGCACAAAGATGACATTGACCAGCACCAGTACGGCACAACCCACCAAAGCCAGCCACGCGCCATAGATGGTCTTGTCGATGAGTTTATACCAGAAGGAGAGGTTCATCGAGATGCCCATCATGATTTCAGCAGCCATGACGATAGGTACCACCCGCAATCCCTCACGATAGCCAGGGCCAATGACGTGTTTCAGCACATCCATGTAGCCCATCACACAAAGGAAGGCAAGAAGGGTGAATATAAGAAAATACTTCATGCCCAGGGCATAAGTCTGCTTGCTATCCTTGTTCTTGGCGATGCTGAACACCAAAGGTTCGTAGGCATAGCGGAAGGCCTGTGTGATCATGGCCATAATCATGGCAATCTTAACACAGGCACCGTAGATGCCGAGCTGCTGCTGGGCATCGCCCTTGTCGTAAACCATAGGGAACACCATCTTGTCGAAAGCCTGATTGAGGATGGCTGCCGTACTCAACACCAAGATAGGCCATGAATAGGAGAACATGCGGCGAAGCAACTTCACGTCGAACGACCAATGGACGCGAAGCAAGTCGGGCACAAACATCAATGTGATAATGCTGGTGCAGATAAGGTTGAGCAGGAACACATAGTACACATCTGTTTCCTTGAGCCAAAGGAACCAAATGAGGTTCAGACCGATGTTGAGGCAGATGAACATCATCTTGAGCATCATGAACTTCATGGGACGACGCTGGAATCGCAGATGGCAGAAGGGGATAGCCTGAATGCCATCTTGAGCCACACAACCAGCCATCAACAGGATGTAGGCATGATGGTTAGGATAGCGAAGCGCCTCACCAATAGGACCTATGAAGATGGTCACCAGTACAAAGAACAACACCGAAAGTCCTCCCACCATCAGCATAGAGGTGGAGAACACGGTATCGCTCTTCTCACCTTCCTTGTTGGCAAAACGGAAGAAGGTTGTCTCCATGCCAAAGGTAAGTATTGCCAAGATGAGTGCCACATAGGCATAGAGGTTGGTAACGGCTCCATAACCGCCACTCTCTGCCGAGATGACGTTGGTATAAAGGGGCACGAGCAGGTAGTTAAGGAACCTGCCCACAATGCTTGAGAGTCCGTAAATAGCCGTATCCTTGGCAAGGGATTTCATGGCAGACCCTCCCCCCTGCCCCTCCCGTGCCGCGCTTTCAGCGCTAGGGCGGGGAGTAGATACATTCGACTGGTGGGAAGACTGGTTGTTTGTATTGTCAGAATTACCTATATTCATTTTTTCTAATTGCTTTTTTTGTCAATTTTGATTCATATCCCTTATCATCTTGTGCAAGAGGCTGTCCCCTATCGGTCTTGCCTGCAAGGACGTGCAAGAGGCTGTCCCCTATCTCCTTCTCCCCTTTGGGGGAGGTGGCGCAAAGCGTTGCTTTGCGTCGGAGAGGGGCTGTGTTTATTCCTTACCCAAAAAACACATACGCCACCCCGATGGCTGCCAATATTCCGGCTGTATCGGCAAGCAGACCTGCAGACACGGCATGACGCGTATGGCGAATGCCTACCGAACCAAAGTAAACGGCCAGTATGTAGAAGGTGGTGTCGGTAGCACCCTGGAAGATACATGAAAGGCGACCCACAAAGGAGTCAGCACCATAGGTGGTCATGGCATCGACCATCATGCCACGTGCTCCGCTGCCGCTGAGAGGCTTCATAAGGGCTGTAGGAAGCGCCTCTACAAAGTCGCTGTTGATGCCCATGGCTGCCACCAACCAGCGGATGCCGTCAACCAGTACATCCATAGCTCCCGAAGCACGGAACACGCCAATGCCCACAAGGATGGCCACCAGATAGGGAATGATGCGAATAGCCGTCTCGAAACCACCTTTGGCTCCTTCCACAAAGGCATCATACACGTTGACCTTCTTGCGGACACCCGCCAGGATGAAACCACAGATAATGAGGAACAGCAGGATGTTGGCCACCTGTGTGCTGCCCAGGTTCATGGTCTCGCGGTCGATGACGGTGGAAAGCCAAATTACACCAGAGACAAGTAGGCACATACCTCCCATCAGGAGCATGATAGGCAGGTTGAACAGATTGATGCGCTGATAGATACTGGTAATGATAATACCGGCAATGGTGGCTGCCAAAGTGGCTATGAGGATGGGGATGAATACATCGGTGGGTTGTGCTGCCCCCATCTGAGCGCGATAAACAAGTATGCTGACTGGGATAATGGTAAGTCCGCTGGTATTGAGCACCAAAAACATAATCATGGAATTGGAAGCTTTCTCCTTCTCCTTATTCAGTTCCTGCAATCCTTCCATAGCCTTTAGGCCGAGAGGCGTTGCCGCATTGTCAAGTCCCAGCATATTGGCGCTGATGTTCATGAAGATGTGTCCAAAGACTGGATGCCCCTTGGGAATCTCAGGAAAGAGGCGTACAAAGAGAGGACTCAACCATCGGGCAATGGCATTGACAAGTCCGCCCTTCTCGCCTATCTTCATTATGCCCATCCACAGGGAGAGCACACCCGTAAGACCAAGGGAAATCTCAAACGCCGTCTTGGCCGACGAGAAGGTGGAATCCATAATGCCAGGAAAAACCTCCATGTCACCGCATATCAGCAGTCGGGCTGCCGCTACGACAAACGCAACAAGGAAGAATGCAATCCAAATATAGTTCAGTACCATAATTTTAGTTCATAATTCATAGTTCATAGTTCATGGTTCAATGGATTAAAAAGAAAAATTCCCAATTCCTAATTCCTAAATTATCTACAATTTCAGGCAAAATTACAGAAAAGTTGTCACACAACAAAAATATTAGCTATGAAATTACAAGTTACATGGAAGATATCATGACTATTCCTGTCGTTTTGCGAGCTTTTTGTTGAAAGGCGACCATAAGTGATTTGTTGTAAACACTAACACTGTCACTCTGCTTTTGCAGCAAATGTCATTAGGATGATATACAAATTTCTATACATGCAAAAGTTCCAAAACCATTATTCAATTATTTTTTTAGTTAAATTCTTTGCAAATGTTTTGGTGATTTAGATAAAACCTTATACCTTTGCGCTATGAATTAAAAATTTAATTGAACTAAATATCTAAACGATGAATAAACTAAACAAAAAAGCGAAGCAATTGGAAAGACTTACCTACAAGGAGGAGGAAGTTATGGAGTTCATCTGGCAGATTGGTCAGTGTACTCCGAAAGATGTGGTGGCGCTGTATCCGGAGCCTAAACCTCACATCAGTACCATCAGCACCATGTTCCAGATTCTGGAGCGCAAGGGCTACCTCACCCACGAGGCCAAGGGGCGCGGCTATATCTACCAGTCCATCGTGGAGCAGCGAAACTACGGCAAGGGCAAGCTGCAGTCGTTCGTATCGCGCTATTTTGGCAACAGCTACATGAACGTCGTTTCGGCCTTGGTGCAGGAGGAGAAGGTCAGCCAGGAAGAACTCATGGCCTTCCTTGAAAAACTGAAGACCAATTCATAAGTTAAGATATAAGGTCGCTACGAAGGCTGCCTCCACAATCGCATAACCATATAACATCAAAACCTTAAAACCACACAACCTCAAAACCACAATGACAATCTACATCATCAAATGGGCCATTGCCCTCACTGCACTCTACTCGCTCTATGGCCTGTTCCTGCGCAAGGAGACATTCCACGCCTTGAACCGCGGCGTGCTGCTTGCCATCCTCGGCCTGAGCATGGTGCTGCCACTCTGCCACGTGACGGCCAACAACGGGTTCAGCGAGGCGATACAAGAGTTAGAGCAGGCCGTAAGCAGAGAATCGCATGCACTGGACGTGCTGTCTTCGGACTACCAGCAAGGCTCGACCGCAGACGTACAGGATGCAGTCGCTGACCGTCCTGCTCTCTCGCCCTGGTTCATTGCCCTCGTAGCTCTCTACCTCGTGGGCATGCTGTACCGATGGGTGCGCTACGCCATGGGCTACGTATCACTCTGCCGACTGATACGCGGAGGCAACAGCATCAGCCACGACGACATTCCGGGACATGTGCGCCTCATTGTCAATGCCAGGGCTACGATGCCATGCAGCTGGATGCGGTGGATACTCATCAGTCCAACCGACCTGCGCGACAACGGCTCCATGATTCTGCACCACGAGCTGGAGCACATACGCCGCGGCCATTCGTGGGACATGCTGCTGTGCGACGTCACCGT
>JAKSLO010000148.1 GCA_024401185.1 Bacteroidaceae bacterium
TTTGTTTGAGTTGGGCAAGCGTTATCTTATCCTTCTTGCCAAACCAGCGCCATGTTCGTTCCATATTGCCTTAGAACTTAAAGTAATTCTTTGCGTTATAGTAGCTGATATCTTCTACCATCTGCTTGATGCGAGGCATCTCTTCTGCAGGAATTTCTCCGTTTTCCACATCGCGTCCGATGAGGTTGCAGAGGGTGCGACGGAAATACTCGTGACGAGGATATGAGAGGAAAGAACGGCTGTCGGTAAGCATACCTACAAATCTGCTCAGCAGACCCAATACGGAGAGAGCATTCATCTGACGCTCCATGCCGTCCTTCTGATCGTTGAACCACCAACCTGAACCAAACTGAATCTTTCCGGGAGTAGGACCCTGCTGGAAGTTGCCGAGCATGGTGGCAATCATCTCGTTGGCTGAGGGATTGAGGGGGTAGAGGATAGTCTTGGCAAGGAGGTTCTCCTTGTCGAGCGTGTCGAGGAACTTGCTCATGGCAATGGCTGTGTTCCATTCGCCGATGCTGTCGAAACCGGTGTCGGGACCGAGTTGTGCCATCATGCGAGAGTTATTGTTGCGCAGGGCACCATAGTGGAACTGCTGTGTCCAACCGCTACGAGCATCCATGCGTGCGAAGTCGAGCATAAGGGCAGACTTGAACTTGCGATCCTCGAGGTCGGTGGGCTGCTGGCCACCCATTACCTTATTAAAGATATTGTTGATCTCACTTTCGGTGAAATCCTCTGCATAGAACTCACAGATACCGTGGTCAGAGAGACGGCAACCTTGAGCTTCGAAGAAGTCATGACGTTTCTGGAGGGCATCGAGCAAGTCGTTGTAGTTGTTGATACTGATACCCGAAACCTCTGAGAGTTTCTCGATGTACTGACGGTATGCCTCAGGATTCTCAACCGCCATGGCCTTGTCAGGGCGCCATGTGGGCAACATCTTGATTTCAAAGCCACTCTCGCGGGTTGCAATATGGTGCTCCAATGAGTCGATAGGGTCATCGGTAGTGCACACACACTCCACATTGTAGTGGCGCATGAGGCCACGGGCAGAGAACTCAGGCAGTTGCAGTTTCTCGTTACACTCGTCGAAGATTTCGCGAGCGGTCGAGGGATTCAGAATCTTATCTATGCCGAAGGCGGTCTTCAGTTCGAGATGTGTCCAATGGTAGAGAGGGTTGCGAAGGGTATAGGGTACGGTCTCTGCCCACTTCTCAAACTTCTCCCAGTCGGTGCTATCGCCTGTGATGTACTTCTCGTCCACACCATTGGTACGCATTCCGCGCCACTTATAGTGGTCGCCACCCAGCCAAACCTCGGTGATGCTGCGGAATTTGTGATCCTTTGCCACCATTTCGGGTATGAGGTGGCAATGATAGTCGATGATGGGTAGATTCTTTGCGTGCTCATGATAGAGCATCTGTGCGGTTTCGGTTTCCAGGAGGAAATCCTTATCCATAAATGATTTCATAATTATCGTATTTTAGTCAATAGGTCTAAACTTGGGTACCAATGCCTTGATGATGAACCATGCCAGAACATAGGCGATGGCACAATAGCAGAATACTAACATATAGGCTCCGGCTTTGCCTTCAGCTCCGAAGAATGAGAAGCCGTTTTCCTCAGCGTATGTGAAGAATTTACCAGCACCATAGTTGATGCCAAAGCTGCAAAGGCCACCGAACATGGTACCGATACCGGTGATGGTGGCGATGGCACGCTTGGGGAACATGTCGCCAATAGTTGAGTAGAGGTTGGCCGACCATGCCTGATGGCCTGCTCCAGCCAAACCAATGATGATGGCGGGCCACCACACACTCACACCAGCCAAAGGCTGAGCGATGAGTCCAAAGATGGGCAGGAATGCAAACAGCAACATGGCGCGCATACGACCAGCATAGGGATGCATGCCGCGTTTCTCCACGAAGTACTTGGGCAGGTATCCGCCGACAATGCTCACAAAGGTGACAATGAGGTAGAGTACAAAGAGAAGCAACTGTCCCATGCCGGAGGAGGCAGGGCATCCCAACTCCTTGAAGTAGGCAGGAGCCCAGAACAGGAAGAACCACCATACGCCGTCGGTGAGGAACTTACCCATGATAAAAGCCCAGGTCTGGCGATATTTGAAGCAGTCGATGATGCTGAAAGAAGTGCTTTTCTTTCCTTCTTCCGAGGCGGTGACGTTTTCGCTGCCGCTCTCTTCTGCCTTGGCGTTCTCCTCGTTGGCTGCGGGGGTTGTAGTGCTATCTTGGTTGATATACTCTAACTCTGCCTTATTGACAAACTTGCTCTCGTGTGGGTGTTTGTAGAGTACAATCCACAAGCCTGCCCAGATGAATCCTATGCCACCAATGATGATGAATGCCATTTCCCAGCCAAAGGCTTTGGCTAACTGTGGGATGGTGATGGGAGCTAACAAAGCGCCTACGCTGGCACCCGCATTGAAGATTGAGGTAGCAAAGGCACGGTCCTTCTTGGGGAAGTATTCGGCAGTAACCTTGATGGCTGCGGGGAAATTTCCTGCCTCACCGGCTGCCAGGAAACATCGGCAGGCAATAAAGCACCACACGCTGAAGGTTATTCCCATCAGTCCAATCTGCGAGGCTTTCTCCATGCCGCGAAGAGCTTCCATGCTCTCGGCACCATTGCAAACCATCGTCAGCCAACCGCAACCTGCATGCATACAAGCAGCAAGGCTCCACAGTACGATGGCCCAGATGTAGCCCTTTTTGGTACCCATGATGTCGATGAACTTACCCGCAAAGAGGCTGATGAACGCGTAGAAGACAGAGAATACGCCCGTAATCGTTCCGTAGTCCGTGTCGTCCCAATGGAAGTCTTTTGCGATGAAATCGGTGTAAGTGAGGGACAGCACTTGGCGGTCCATGTAGTTGACCAATGTTGCCATGAAGAGCATGGCGCAGATGGTCCAACGGAAGTTTGTTTTTTTCATTATATTATATTATGTAGTAAATGCTATGGTTAGTTACTGCTTTTTGTGCTTCTTGACGCGTGTTTTTATTGATTATTAGGTATATAACCATAATAATTGGGCTAAATCCATGCTCTTGAAGCTTGTGCGTACTTTCCTGCAATGGTTAGTTCTGATTGCAAAGTTACAAATAACAAACTATTTATGCAAGCGTATTTTGTTTTTTTGTGCAAAACTTTTTGCTTCAGATGTGTTCGCCTGGGGTTCTTTGCTCGTGTTTGCATGTTGTTCTTTGTACTTTATGTGTAGTGTTTTTTTCAAATTGCCAGCCAAATAATCCGCAAAAAGCCGTTATTGGGGACGAAATCGTGTGATATGTGATAGAAAAACGTCGTTACATGCACTTGGTTTGGTAAAAAAATTATAACTTTGTATATTTAATATTCCCATCGAGTACATACATTAAACATTATCTATAACATGTCAAATAGATTTAGATTATTTTTCAACTGGTATTTTAGCCGTAAGGCAGCTCCATATTGGGCGGTCTTGATTATGGATTGCTTTTTGGTTCTTCTTGCCGAGTTGATAGCATACTATCTCGTATATAGCGATCAGGGGGCTAATGTGTATGCTCCTTTTGGCACCATTATTGTGAGTTTTCTGGCCTTGCTTCCTGGTTTTCTCATCGGCTTCCGTTTGTTCCATACCTATAGCGGCATCATCCGCTATTCCACCAGTACCGATTTCATGCGTTTGGTGGGTGCTATGTTGGTGGGGTCTGTTATCGCTTTCGGCATTCATTTGCTCACCTTAGCCTATCCGGGTTATCTGTATGCTTTCAAGACGATAACCCTGATTATCGGTTTCTTGCTTAGTCTTCTGTTCTGCATTGGCTTGCGTCTGTTTGTGAAGTTCCTTTATGACAACATCATCTATACCAACATTCAGCAGCCTGTCTTTGTATATGGTGTTCACGAAGGTGGCGAGGCATTGGCACATTCCATCATCAATGACAAACACAGTCCTTATGTGCTGGCTGGTTTTGTGTCTGATGACGTACAGGTGAGTCATCACATTATGATGGGCGTAAAGGTATATGCAGATGATGAGAACCTTGTCGGTGTGATGGCTGCCAAACACATTCGTGCCATCTTTGTCTCTCCCTTGCGTACGGATGATTTCCGTAACAACACCCGTCTGGTTGACGGACTTGTGCGTCATGGCATCAAGATCATGATGCAACCCTCAGAGATGGAGTGGGATGGCAAGAGTGAACTGGGCACCTCACAGTTGCAGGAGGTGGATATTGAGGACTTGTTGCCACGCGACAAGATTGAGGTTGACCTTGATGCAATTGGTCGTCTGTTGAAGGATAAGGTCGTGATGGTTACGGGTGCTGCCGGTAGCATTGGCTACGTCATGGCATGTCAGGTGGCCAAGTTCAATCCCAAGCGAATGGTTCTTATTGACCAGGCAGAGACACCCATGCATACTACCCGCCTGCACATGGCCAATCACTATGCTCACATTCCCTGTCAAACCATTGTGAGCAGCATCTCCAACCAGAGCAAGATGGAGGCTGTGTTTGCAAAATACAGACCCGACTATGTGTTTCATGCAGCAGCCTACAAGCATGTGCCCATGATGGAGGATAACCCCAGCGAAGCCGTGCAGAATAATGTATATGGTACGCGTGTGATAGCAGACCTGTCGGTAAAGTATGGCACCAAGAAGTTTGTGATGATCAGTACCGATAAAGCCGTCAATCCCACTAATGTGATGGGTTGCAGCAAGCGCATCTGTGAAATCTACTGTCAGGCTTTGAACAAGGCATTGGTGGAGTTGCGTGAGGGCACTTTGCAGGAGACGGATGAGCGCATTCTTAGTCATCTTCGTCAGGTGGATGGAACCCCTGGTGTTACGCAGTTTGTTACTACCCGTTTCGGCAATGTGCTGGGCAGCAATGGTAGTGTCATTCCTCTCTTCCGTAAGCAAATCAAGAGGGGTGGTCCTATTACGGTGACTCATCCCGACATCATACGTTTCTTCATGCTTATCCCAGAGGCATGCCGTCTTGTGCTTGAGGCAGGAACAATGGGCAATGGTGGCGAGATATTTGTCTTCGACATGGGTAAGCCCGTGCGCATTGTTGACCTTGCCCAGCGTATGATAGACTTGTCGGGTGCCAAGAACGTGCAGATTGTATTCACTGGTTTGCGCGACGGAGAGAAACTCTTTGAAGAGGTTCTCAACGATGCTGAGCAGACGCGTCCTACACCTCATCCCAAGATTATGGTGGCTGCCGTTCGCGAATACTCGTATGCCATGGCTTTGCAGAATGAGGAGGAACTTCATGAGCTCAGCTATACGTACGACGACATGAAGATCGTGGCTAAGATGAAGCAGATTGTGCCAGAGTACAAGAGCAAGCACAGCAAGTATGAGGCATTGGACAAGGATTGATCTCTCTGCCTACGTTCTGCCTATTACCATGACACTCTCTGCACTCGTTCTGCTTACGTCTGGCTTACGTGTTTTTACGTAAGCCAGACGTAAGCAGAGTGTGTCAAAGTAGGGTGAACTTCGAACACTCTTCTTCTGAATGAGATTGTTTAGATGATATATAGAAATCCCGGACTCTTTGGTGAATCCGGGATTTCTCTATGCTATGTGTGTAGGGCATTGATACCTTGTTCGCCTACCGTAAGTATTATGTTCGCCTACCGTAAGTATTATGTTTAGCTACCGTAAGTATTATGTTTACCTGCCGTAAGTATTATGTTTACAGCTTTTCTGCTCTCCACAGTATTCTGCCAAGTCGC
>JAKSLO010000149.1 GCA_024401185.1 Bacteroidaceae bacterium
TATTATGGCGTCTCGGACGCTGCGTGATTAATCAAATTTTAACGAACTATTGATAATGTCTAAATTGGAAGAATTTTTATGGCAGGAACGGATAACCCAAGAACAATACGACCACATCATGGCGTATATGAAGGGAGAAACCATCTCTTTCAACAACTCCGTCACGCTCACCGCTGATGGCAAGATTACGGGCGTAAGCCTGCCTGCCGTGCAGACGGCCACCGAGGGCAGTTTCGACCCTGCCACGGCCATTATGATGGCTCAGGCTGTAGGCGAGACATCGGCGATGGAGTTCAAGAACGTGGTGTCGTACTTCAAGTTCGTGGCTCCGTTTGATTGCAGCTGTGTATCAATTAACGACAATGGCAGCGCTGGCCAGATGGCAGGCACCGTAACGCTCAACTATAACAACGGCGAGCCTGCAGCCACCGTTACCGCCAATGGCGCATCGGGCATCACCCTCAAAGGAACCATCGAGGCTGGCAAGACCTACTACATTGCCACCCTGCCACAAACCTTCACAGACGGCATCACCATGTGTTTCGTTAAGCCCGATGGCACCGAGTACGAGAAGAGCACCAGCACCAGCTACACACTGGGCCGCAACAAGGTGGCCGATATGGGTACCCCTGCATTGGACGACGCAAATATCGTTACTGCCCCATACGTAACTTTCAGCGCGGCCAGCAGCCAGACACTCACCATGAGCAAGGCGGTAGAAGGCCTGCAATACTCGGTAGGTGGCGGTGCATGGACATTGTTAGGCACCAGCACCGTAGAGTTTGGCGGTACTGCAGGAGACCTTCGTCTGCGTGGCACAAATGGATGGGGAACAGTTCGTTCTTCAACTAGTGACAACACTATTCATTTTGACAATGATACTAAAGTTGCCTGCACAGGCGATATCCGCACATTGGTAGATTATCGCAACTATGAAACCGTAAGCACCGCAAATGCACGTTTTGCCTATCTGTTCAGAAGTTGTGACCAGCTTACATCGGCTCCTGCACTGCCTGCCACAGACTTGGCAACAGGCTGCTATCAAGAAATGTTCAGCTATTGCTTTAGTTTGGAAGTAGCTCCTGCCCTGCCTGCCACTACACTGGCTGAAAACTGTTATTCTCTAATGTTCTACTATTGCAGTAATCTTACAACTGCACCCGAGTTGCCTGCCGAGGAATTGAAAACTTATTGCTATAATGCCATGTTCACGTATTGCAGTAAACTGAACTATGTAAAGGCAGCATTCACTACCACACCAGGTAATTCTTATACCAGGAATTGGCTCAATGGCGTTGCCTCTACTGGCACCTTCGTGAAGAACCCTGCTGCCACCTGGGATGTCACGGGTGCAAGCGGTGTGCCTAATGGTTGGACGATAGAGCAGCCTCAGAACGAAAGCTATGATGAGGGTAGCTCATCGGGATGGTATAACAATTAAATGATTGCAAATGATGAAGAAATATATTTTCATGGCTGCGGCAGCAATGGCTGCACTCAGCAGTTGCTCGGAAAACGAGATGATAGAGAACGTCATTTCGGGCAATGAGACCGCAAAACAACCCCTTGTCTTCACAGCAACAATGGAAGGCGCGCCACAGACTCGCGCTACTTTCGACAACATGTTCAAATGCGCTGCCTGGGAGGTGAACGACCAAATCAGCATTAACGGCAACACTTTCTTTGCAGGGACTGCTGGCACCAGCACCACCTTCACGGCACCAAGCTCTCAAGAGGTACGACCTGAATATGTACATAGTTATTCTGATGGATTTGATGGAGAGAGCCCAGAAATGCTTGTGGATGAAGAAGGAACGGATACTAAATGGTGTGCTTGTGCTAATGATTATTATTATCATAAGAATACTAATGACACTTGGGATATTGTTGTGAAGACTGCTGCTCCTTCCAAATTACAGGCCATCAAGCTCTGGAATGGTAACGACACATGGAATGACCTACAAGACCGTCGTTGGAAAAATGTCAAGGTGTGGGGCTGGACATCCAGCACATGGTATGAAGATGCTTCCGATTGGGAAGAAATAAAGACATTCCAGAACCTTGATCTTGCATGTGATCCGGAAGATCTTTTTGCCGGAACCCTTGAAGTGAATGCTACAAAGGAATACGAATATTATAAGGTGGAGATATTGGACAATGAAGGGGGCGATATCATACAGATGTCCGATATGAAGTTCGTATATGAAAGTAATAGCGGTGGTGGTCAGGCTTTGAGCATGGATGACGCTCCCTTCCACGCCTATTTCCCTGCCTCTCTCTATGACGGCACCACAGCTACGCTCCCTGACAATATTACCGAGGATTGGGCAGACGGCAGATTCAACATGCCTATGTATGCTGAGAGCGCTACTACCGACCTCCAGTTCAAGAACCTCTGCGGTGTGCTGAAGATTACCGTCAAGAGCGATGATATTGCTAACGTGCGGAGCATCAAGGTGAGCAGCAGCAACCATGCTACCAGTGGCGCGTTTACGATCAATGCAGAGGGCGCTGCCGTGCTCTACAACCCTACTGATGCTTCTAAAACCGTCAACGTGACCTACACTACCCCTGTAGAGACCAGCGCCGAAGGCAAGGTGTTCTATGTGGCAATCCCTGCACAGACCTATCAGGACCTGAAAATCATGATTAGCGACGGCGTAAACGACAAGTTCATGGTTACCAAGAGTGGTACGGATATCGTAGTGGAGCGCAACAAGATTTACTCCATCGACTTTGGAGGCAATTATGAGGCAACTCTCTATAGAGGCACCAAATCGGCAACCATCGGAGGTGGGGATGTGGATGTGCCATGGGTACAGCTGTGGGCCGACGGTCCTAAGTTTGCTGCCTACAACGTGGGCGTGACCGACGCTAACCCTGCAAGCTATGGCGGATACTACACTTGGGGCGGCACTATCGATAAAGATCCTGCACGCAGCTATTATAGAGATGGTAACACTCTGCCCGAGGAATATGATACGGCAACCCAACTCTGGGGCAGCAACTGGCGCATGCCTTCGAAAGACGAGCTGCAGGGGCTCTTAGACAATTGCGACGTAGAGAAAGCTGTCAAAATAGGAAGTCATATCGGCACGAGGTTCACTGGCAAGGGTGCGTATTCAGATTACAGCTTGTTCCTACCTGCTGCTGGTTATGGTCAAGGCAGTTATATCCTAGACGACTATACTAACGATCAAGACAACTGGGACGGACATTACTGGTCAAATTTTATGGAAGACGGTTGGTATTCAAGTTGGAGTCTAATTCAAAGTAAAGAGACAATTGTTATAGCTGGTTTGGGTCAAGACTTGGGTCTCTCTGTCCGCGCGGTAGTGAAAGAATGAGTTAGTTAGTGCATAGTGAACTGACGAAAGTTTTTCTTGGTTTATAGCCTTGCGGTTGATGTTAGACCCCGTAAGGGTGATGATGTAGTTGGCTGAAAAGATCTGAGCGTGCTCAAGGATTTTCAGGGCGCTCTCAAACAGGAATAATTCGCAAAATTTATAAATCTCAAAAACGCAAATGTCTATTTCTTAGGCATTTGCGTTTTTTAGAACCTTTAAAAAACGTGTTTTTAGTGTAAGACGTTTTGACTATCCTATATACCTGAATAACAAATAGTTGTATTTTACAAAAATCCCATTCCGTGTGCCTATTGGACAATTTTCATCGTGATAAGCAACAGACGCAGTTGTATCAGAGAATCCTACAATAGTTCATCGTCAAAATCGCATATTGAAGTGTCAAAAACATAAAATTTAATAAGAAATGTCTATTATTCGCAAAATTACGAACAAAAGTTTGCTGATTTGAATTTTTGTTTGTAATTTTGCGACCAAATCAAAAGAATGATAGTTATGGCAGAAAAGAAATATTGTATAAAGACGGAAACGCTGGCAGGATTTGCCAAGGCTTTGGGACATCCGGCACGTATCGCCATCATGAAGTTCCTTGCAAAGCAGGACACGTGTTACTTCGGGGACATTCATGAGGAATTGCCTATTGCCAAAGCAACTGTAAGTCAGCATCTGGCGGCTCTAAAGGATGCAGGATTGATTCAGGGTGAGATTGAGACACCTAAGGTGAAGTATTGCATCAACCGTGAGAACTGGCAGTATGCTCAGCAGTTGTTCTCGGAGTTTTTCAACATGGAACTATGCGAGAAAAGCGGAGAGTGCTGCAAGTAATTCGCCCAGTCACAAAACGCACTCTTTGACCTAATTGTACCCTCGTGGCAATCTTCGAGGGTTTTCTTAAAACTTATATGTTCGTTGTTTTGCGAATTATAAACATTGTTAATTTTATACATTATGAAACAAATTAAAGTATTGGTAAGCTCTTGCGCTTGCAACCAGAAGTTCGCTTCGCTTGTAGAGGCGGTAGTTAAGAACAATCAGATTGATGCTACCGTGGAGAAGGTGGATGACATCATGGAAGTGATGCAGTACAATGTGATGTCGCTCCCTGCATTGGTGGTAGATGGTCAGGTAGTAGCTCGTGGTCAGAAGAATGAGGCGGAAGTGTTGGAGATATTGAAGTGACACCTCCCAACCTCTGTGAGGGGAGGAGTTTGTAAAATGAAATAGCAAAATTAAAAGAAATGAAAAAGATTACAATCATCATGATGGCTGTTCTTCTTTCTACAGCCACAATCAGCGCTTGCGCTGGTAACAAGGCACCTGAGACAAAGAAGGAAACCGTTGCAAAGACAGAATCGCCAGTTGAAGTCATCTACTTCCACGGCAAGCAGCGTTGTATGACCTGCATGGCCATTGAGAAAGAGACGAAGGCTCTCGTGGAAGGTGAACTAGCAAAGCAGGTGAAAGCTGGCAAGGTGAAGTTCCACGTCGTTGATTTCTCGACGGAGGAGGGCAAGAAGATAGCTGCCAAGTACAAGGTGACATTCTCGTCGCTCTTCGTGGTTACACCTAAGGGTGCAGAAGACCTCACCCGATTTGCCTTTGCCAATGCAAGAAGCAATGCCGAGGGATTCCGCAAGGAGTTGATGGACAAGGTGGTTAAGACTATAAAATAATTGCAGATGGACTTTCTCAATCAACTCATCGACAACAGTCAGGTGCCAGTGATCACCGCGTTCCTCCTGGGATTGCTTACCGCCCTGAGTCCTTGTCCGTTAGCCACTAACGTAACAGCTGTGGCTTACATCGCCCGAAGTTGCATGGATGGCAATGAGAACAATGGCAATGCACGGCGAAGGGTGTTGTGGAGCGGCATTCTCTACACTCTCGGGCGCACGCTGGCCTACACGCTCCTTGGCGCACTCCTTATTTATATTATAAGGCAAGGAGCCGATACCTTCGGACTTCAGCAGGTCATCAGCGAATGGGGCGAACTCATCCTTGGCCCTGCGCTCATCATCATCGGCCTCTTCATGCTCTTTGGCGACAAGTTACATTTGCCGAAGCTTAGCCTCACCCCCAGCCCCTCTCCCAAAGGCGAGGGGAGCTATAAAGGCAACATGGGTTCCCTACTACTCGG
>JAKSLO010000015.1 GCA_024401185.1 Bacteroidaceae bacterium
CCGTCTTTAAGGAGAAAGCCTCTGCATCATACCGATGCGGAGGCTTTTCTCGTTTTTAGGTATCTCTCAGCTACTCTCGTATATGGATGCCTGCCTGGCTCATTTATTGTTCAGATGGTGGCTTGCAGGCTTAGGATCATTAAGGTCAAGCGAATCATTAAGGCCTTTAATGTTATCAGTATGGTAGTTTTTCTGTAATAGTTAGTTACATTATAATTAGTAACTTTACATCATTCTTTATATGACTCCACTACAAAAAGTCTAAATTCGGCCTTTTGCTACAGCATGTAAACTTACTGGGTAATATAAAATCGGTCAAAATGGACTTTTGCAGTTGACTCATAGTTTCATTCTTTAATATTATTCAATAGCCCCCACAACTCTTCAGCTGCGGGGGCTATCTTTGTTTTTATTCTTTTATTCAGTTTTTATGAGCCTTTAATGTTATTAAAGTCTTTATAAGGTCTTTAGTGTCTTTTTTTCTTAGAGCTTTTAAGGTCTTTAGTTTTTTTATTTATTTATTTGATGTTTGTCCTAATCTTTGTTAGGTAGGTATTTAGAGCTTCTTCGTCGCGATTGTCAATAATTTGGATAAGATCTTTCAATTCGGCTCTGATCTCTTCTACGTGGCGCTTTGTGCGAGGGTTGAAAAGGATTTCTCGCAGCAGGGTATCATCCTCAGAGAGTACACCTTTGGCAATCTTAAGGTGTCGCTTGAAGGTTGTTCCTGGAGCATCCTGGTGTTTCATTACAGCTGAGAAGACGAAGGTGCTGACGAATGGCACAGACAAAGAGTAGGCCATTGCCTCGTCGTGTTCTTCAAAACTGTATTCGTGTACATTTAGTCCAAGTCTGCGGTACATGTCAAGGAAGAAAACGCGTCCCAAGTAGTCACCTTCGTTGATGACAATGGCATTTTCTGTGTTCAATGCACCTAAATTGGCGAAGGTAGGACCAAACATGGGATGAGTGCTGACATAATGCATGCCTGTACTTTCGTAGAACTCCTTAAAGCCTGTTTTTACACTTGAGATATCGCTTATGATACAGTCTTGGTGTAGGTGAGGAATGACCTGACGGAACACATCAAGAGTGTATTTCAATGTTACACAATTGATGACAAGATCGGGACGGAACTCGTCAATTTCGTTTAATTCAGTAAAGCGCTGTGTGTTGTAAAGAAATCGCATGCGCTTGGCATCAATCTCGTAAACGGCACATTCGTGTTCAAATGAGAGTACGTCGGTAAAGAACGAACCCATCTTGCCTGCACCTAAAATCAATATTTTCATATTTGAAGATAGTTTTTATGCTTTTTAATACTAATTTTAGTTTTGATTGTTTACTTATTCATCACCTCAACCTGCTGGTTGACACTCTCTTCGTGAATTTGTTCGAAGATTTTCTTAATGCAATCAGCGCTAATACCCAAAAGACTACCTTGTGCTCCGCGTTTGTCGAGTATCTCGCTGTAACGACTTGTCTGTAAGATTGTCATGCTGTGTTCTTTCTTGTATTGTCCAATCTCGCGGCTCACGCGCATTCGTTTTGCTAATAGGTCGATGAGTGCGTCGTCAAGTTCGTCAATCTGCTTACGTAAGGCTGTAATACTCTCCGTTGTCTCTAATTGTTCACGAATGACCAAACGATCGAGGATGAAGTCCAGAACATCTGGTGTGACCTGCTGACTGGCATCACTCCAAGCCTTGTCGGGATTGCAGTGGCTTTCCACAATTAAACCATCCATTCCAAGGTCCAGAGCTTGCTGGCAAAGGGGGGCAATGAGATCGCGGCGTCCACCGATGTGACTGGGATCGTTGACGATGGGGAGGTTGGGAATGCGACGATGCAGTTCGATGGGAATCTGCCACATGGGTAGGTTGCGGTAAATCTTCTTGTCGTAGCTTGAAAAACCGCGGTGAATGGCACCCAGACGTTTGATGCCGGCGCCGTTGATACGCTCTAAGGCACCTATCCACAATTCAAGATCGGGGTTGACAGGGTTCTTAACCATTACGGGGATGTCAATGCCTTTTAGCGAGTCTGCCAATGCTTGCATGGCAAAAGGATTGGCGCTGGTACGAGCACCCACCCAAAGAATATCTATGCCGTATTTCAGAGCCAGTTCCACATGCTCGGGTGTAGCCACCTCTGTGGCAGTAAGCATACCGGTTTCTTTTTTCACCTGAGCCATCCAAGGCAGAGCAACTTCTCCGTTTCCCTCAAAGCCTCCAGGCTTGGTACGGGGTTTCCAGATGCCAGCACGAAACATGTGGCATCCCTTCTTTGCCAACTGGGTGGCTGTTGTCATTACTTGCTCTTCGGTCTCTGCTGAACAAGGACCTGCAATCACGAAAGGTCGCTTGTTGTCACTAGGCAGACCTAATGGTTGTAATTCAATTTCCATAATGTATAGAGTCTTTCCCCATCCTCCCAAAGGGAGAGCCTACTGTCGTTTGGGGTGTTTTAAGGTATATTATGTCTCTATCCCAATATCTTGCTTATTTGCTGTTAGCCGTAGGCCAAGGCATGATGTAGCCAGTTTCTGGGATGATCTGTCACTTTTACTGTTTTCTTGTCTTTTCTTTTGGCTTTAAGGAAAATATGTTTTCTATTAAAGTGATTAAGATTAAGACTTTATCATTTGCTTTATGCGTTCTACAGCCTCTGCAAACTTGTCATCCTTCGCGCAAAGTGAGATGCGAATGTATCGACTTCCGTTGCTTCCGAAAATGAAGCCGGGAGTGATGAATACGCGAGCCTCGTGCAATACGCGTTCGGTGAGTTCTTCTACATTGGCATAATGCTCGGGGATGCGACCCCACAGGAACATTCCCACCTGCTCAGGGTCAAACTTACACTCAAGGAGTGTCATGATTTCTTCTGCCATGCGACGGCGGTTGGCGTATGTGATAATGTTAGCCGACTGGTGCCAGGCTTCTGTGTTGTCATACGCTTTGGCAGCAGCCAACTGCATGGGACGGAATGTACCCGAGTCGATGTTTGATTTTACCTTTAAGATATATTGTACGAATTGTGCATTGGTTGCCAGCATTCCTACACGCCATCCGGGCATGTTGTGGCTTTTCGACATTGAGTTGAACTCAATGCAGCAATCCTTTGCACCTGGAATCTGCAGAATGCTGAGCTTCTCCCCCTCGTTGAGAATGAAAGAGTAGGGATTGTCGTTGACTATAATAATAGAATGTCTGCGACCGAAGTCAACGAGTTTCTCGTATGTAGCACGTTGCGCCTTTGCTCCGGTTGGCATGTTAGGGTAGTTTACCCATAATAAGCGGAAGGGTGACTCACCCTTGGCTTCGTTCTCTGCTACAATCTGCTCCAACTGCTCAAAGTTAGGTTGCCAGTCATTCTCAGGACATAAATCGTAGTTCACAATCTGTGCTCCCAATATGTTACTCAGGCTTGTATAGGTAGGGTAGCCGGGATTGGGAACCAGCACCTTATCGCCAGGGTTGACAAAGGCCAGAGTGACATGCAGGATACCCTCCTTTGAACCTATGAGAGGCTGAATCTCATTGGCAGGATTCAGATCAACATCATACCATCGCTTGTAGAAGCGTGCCATTGCCTCACGAAGTTCGGGGATGCCCATAGTGGGCTGGTATCCGTGTGTGTCAGCATGGTGTGCATATTCACAGAGTGTTTCGATGGCCTCTTTTGAAGGAGGCATGTCGGGACTTCCAATGGCAAGTGAGATAACGTCCTTTCCTTCAGCGTTCATCTTGGCTACTTCTTTGCCTTTACGGCTGAAGTAATACTCTTGGACGGTTTGTAAACGTAATGCAGGTTGTATCATAAATCCTTTTCCCCCGCCCTCCCTGTGTGGAGGTGGCTGCATGTCCGATGGGGGTTATATGCAGTATTGTTTATTTGTTTTTACTAATAATAAATAGGTATTGACATGCCTTCTGTGCAGAGATCAGCATCTTGCGATAGTGCAGATAGGTATGATGGCACGTCCTTTCCCTTATCCTTGGTATTCGCCAAGAATCTTCAATTCCTCTGTGAGGGGAGCAATGGCATTGATAGCCTGACGGTATCGAATGTAGTCGTTGAACTTCAGGTCGATGTAGAACATGTATTGCCATTCCTTTCCAATGATAGGCAGAGATTGGATTTTGGTGAGGTTGAGTTTGTAGAATGATAATACGCTAAGGATGGCACTAAGACTGCCTTCCTCATGAGGAAGCGTGAACACCATACTGGCCTTGTTGGTCTCGTCGATGCGACGCAAGCTTTCTGCCTTTTTGGGAGAAGCCAATACCAAAAAGCGTGTGTAGTTATGCTTGTTGGTCTCAATGCCCTCTTGCAGTACCTTCATGTTATAGATCTTGGCAGCATCCTTATGACAGATGGCAGCATGCTTGTGAAGCTGTTTCCTGCTGATATTTGCAGCTGCGCCAGCGGTGTCTTCTACCTCGACCACCTTCATTTCTGGGTGCTTGCTGAGGAATTCGCGACATTGCATCAATGCCACAGGATGTGAGTTTACCTCGTTGAGGTCCTCCCAGCTTTCGTCGGGTAAGCACATCAGAGAGTGCTCTATGTGGAGTTTGTGCTCACCAACGATGGTGGCTGTTCCCTCACGAAGTAATTCGTAGTTGTGGAGCAGGCTGCCTGCAATAGTGTTCTCAATGGCCACCAATGCAACTACCTCATCATCATTTTTCAAGTGCTCGAATACCTGTTCAAAGGTGTCGCAGGTCAGTAATTCGATTTCTTCTCCCTCAAAATACTGATGAGAGGCAATGTCGTGAAACGAACCCTTGATACCTTGTATGGCAATTTTCTTCATTTTTTATATTTTGTTTTTCTTTATACCTTAATAATAAATTGTCCCGCTTCTGTGAGGAAGCGGGACATGGTATTGTGTATTTTTTATTTCTACAACTTCGATTTTGGCATACGTTCACCCGCTTCACTTCATTTGCTAAAGTAAAAGTAATAATAGGAAAAAAAGTATGCGCGGTTGTTGTTCATTGTATTTTTTGTTTTTTGCGCTGCAAAGATATACATTTTATATATAATGACCATCAAATGACACCTTTTTTTTGCTGTTTAGTTGTAAAAAATGTCAAATTGCTGTTTGTTTTTCGAAAATGAAGAATTTTATGCTTAGTTCTTTTGTTTTATGTGCACTTTAGGTGCACTCTATGTGCGCTCACAAAAACGTGGAGAAACGTGAGCGCACCTAAAGTAAACCTATGGAGAAGAGAGGAAATGGAGATAAGTAATGGTAAAATATAAATTTCCTAAGAGAACGAACCGATGCGTCATTTCTAAGTTTACCATGAAGCGAAAGGAGCAAAAAAATCCTAAATCGCTTGGAAGTAATAGTTAGATTTTATAAATTTGCAACCAAGTATTAACAAGCTGGGCAGGGTGTTAATTCTGCCCAGCATAACAGGTACATGGAAAGAATAAAGCTGACACGAAACGAAAAGAAAGTCTTGCGACACCTTGTTGCTGGCATTGCAGGTATTGTGTCCGTTGCTGTTACTATTATTCTTTTCTGCATTGGGTGTTCAATTTTAAATGGATAAAGGTATGGAAACAGTATTTGACCATAACATGACGGAAGAAGAAAATTATTTAGTAGCTTCCGGTTTTTCTAAAGAGTTATATACATCTATCTTTTGTCAAGATACCGCCTATCAAGATATTGCTTTTCTTTATTACCATCGAAATGATGCAAAGAAAACAAAAAAGTATGCTAACAAGATTACCGATGCAACTTTACGTGCTCAGTTTTGGAGAACTATTCTACATCCTTAACAAGCTGTTAAAGTCACTTGTTTTTGTTTTTAAGTTTTCCCGATGCGTCTAAGTATCATGTTTGGTTACTCTAAGTATAATGTTTAGCGAGTCTAAGTATTATATTTATGCGTCGTAAGTATAATAGTAACCCTTCTAACCCCCGAGGGGAATAAGAGCGGTGTTGAATTAACAAACTTGTTTATAGAAGATGTACTTGAGAACATTGTGATTAAAACAGAAAAGCCGGCTCGAAGCCGGCTTTCTAGTTCGTTACCCTGTATATTTTTTGTTATCCGATATGTCTTTGCTATCTTGTAATCTTTTGCTATCTTGTATTGTTACCTGATGTGTTTTTTGTTTTTTTGCTTATGTAAGGATCAAGTCTTTTTAAAACTTGTAAGGGTGTTTTGTTATCCTAATACCTTATTGAATTTATTCCCGATATTGCTTTCTGTGTTTGACATTGCAAAGGTATGAAGAATATTCTAAAACGCATTATTACTTTATCAAATGTGCCTTGAAACTTTATTTCCATTTTACAAAATCTATGTCGAAACAACAAAATTTGTCGAAATTGCATCATTTTCTTATAAAAATACCCTATAAAAATGAGGTTTTTCCTATTAAAGTGTGCTTTTTTTTGATGTATAGACAAATTTTTGCTAATTTTGTAATGTTAAGATGAAAATGCCTCTTTTCTGCTTTTTGAGAGTGAGTTTTTCTTCTTTAACCAGTTGTTTTAAGTTTGTAGAAGCCAAAAATTGAATAATGAAAAACAAAAAACAAAGACTGATTCTTCACGACACATCATTTGTCGATTTGATGGCCCGTCGTATTTTTAATATTCTTCTTGTGGCTAATCCCTATGATGCGTTCATGCTGGAAGATGATGGTCGTATCGATGAGAAGATATTTGGTGAGTATGCCAAGTTGGGACTTCGCTTCCCCCCTCGATTTACTCAGGTTGCTTCGCGCGAAGAGGCGGAATTACAGATGGAAACCGGTAGTTATGATCTGCTCATTTGTATGCCTGGTACTGACAATAATGATGTCTTTGATATTGCTCGTCTCATTAAGGAAAAGTATCCAAGTGTTCCTATTGTTGTGTTGACTCCGTTTAGTCACGGAGTTAACAAGCGTATGGAGCAGGAAGACCTCAGTATATTTGAGTATGTATTCTGTTGGTTGGGTAATACAGAGTTGTTGCTTTCCATCATCAAGTTGATTGAGGATAAGATGAATCTGGAACACGACACGAAGGCTGGTGTACAGATGATTCTTCTTGTGGAGGATAGTATCAGATTCTATAGTTCTCTATTGCCTCTTTTATATAAGTTTGTGCTCCAGCAAAGTCTTTTGTTTGCTACCGAAGCCTTAAATTCGCAATTGGAACAGCTTCGTATGCGTGGCCGTCCAAAGATTGTGTTAGCCCGTAACTACGAAGAGGCTCAGCAACTATGGGAAAAATTTGGTGATAATACTCTTGGTGTAATTAGTGATTGCCGTTTCCCTAAAGATGGAAAAGTTGACGAGTTTGCTGGTTTAAAGCTACTTACACACATTCGTCAGCAGGATAGTTATATTCCGTTGGTCATGGAATCGAGTGAGAGCGGGGCAATAGAGTATGCTCGTAGTTGTCGTGCTCGTTTCATCGATAAGAATTCAAAGAAGCTCGATGTGGATTTACGTAATATGTTGAGTCGTTATTTTGGATTTGGCGATTTCATCTTCCGTGATCCACAGTCAATGAATGAGGTTGTCCGTGTACGTAATCTTAAGGAGTTGCAAGACAATATCTTCACCGTTCCTCGTGACTCGCTGCTTTATCATGTTTCGCACAATAATGTCAGTCGTTGGCTTTGCTCTCGTGCTTTGTTTCCCATTTCAGAGTTTTTGAAACATATTACATGGGATTCATTGCAGGATGTAGATGCTCATCGACAAATTATCTTTGATGCGATTGTTAGTTACCGAAGGATGCGAAATCAAGGCGTTGTGGCTGTTTTTCAGCGTGAACGCTTTGATAAGTATAGCAATTTTGCCCGAATAGGTGAAGGTTCGTTGGGAGGAAAAGGTCGTGGTCTCGCATTTATTGATCACATTATCAAGCGTCATCCTGATCTTAATGAGATGGATCTTGTTCAAACCATGATTCCAAAGACGGTTGTACTCTGTACTGATGTCTTTGATGAATTTATGGATACAAACGAGCTCTATCAGGTAGCACTTAGCGATATGCCTGATGACGAGATTCTGCGATACTTTTTGCATGCTCGTCTGCCTCAAAGTTTGGTAGGTGACCTTATGGCTTTCCTTGACGTTGTGAAGTCGCCTATTGCAATTCGTTCTTCGTCTCTGTTGGAAGATTCACATTATCAACCTTTTGCGGGAGTATATTCTACTTATATGATTCCCTATGTGGATGATGCTTATGAACGTCTTCGATTATTGTCTGATGCTATCAAGAGTGTCTATGCCAGCGTTTATTTCCGTTCCAGCAAGGACTATATGATGGCCACCAGCAACCTTATAGATCAAGAGAAGATGGCCGTTATTCTGCAAGAGGTTGTAGGTAAGAAGTATGATACTCGTTTTTATCCCACTTTCTCGGGTGTGGCTCGTAGCATAAACTACTATCCTATTGGTCCTGAGCAAGCGGAAGAAGGTACTGTCAATTTAGCATTGGGATTAGGAAAATATATTGTAGATGGTGGTGTGTGCCTTAGAATGTGTCCTGCCCATCCAGATCATATCTTGCAAACCAGTGAGTTAGAGATTGCCCTTCGCGATACACAGACGCGTTTCTATGCTATTGATCTTACTGATACTGACCTTCAGTTTGAGGTAAATGACGGTTTCAACATTAAGCAGCTACCCGTTAGAGTTGCTGATGGGGATGGAACGCTACGCTATATTTGTAGCACTTTTGATCCTTATGACAATGTTTTGCGTGAGGGATACTATGAGGGTCGTAATCGTAAGATTATCAGTTTCTGTGGTGTCTTGCAGCATAATGTATTCCCTTTGCCAAAGATTCTGCAGCTTATCCTAAAATATGGAGAGGAAGAGATGCGTCGTCCTGTGGAGATTGAATTTGCTGTAAATCTGAACGATGATCGTTCAGGTGACTTCTATTTGTTGCAGATTCGTCCTATGGTCGATAATCGTATGATGCTTGATGAGGACCTTTTGGCCATTCCTGATGAAGAAACATTGATGCGTTCGCATAGTGCGATTGGTCATGGCATCCTTAACGATATCACGGATGTGATTTATGTAAAGACTGATGACTATCGTCCTTCTATGAATCAGCAAATTGCAGATGAAATAGAAAGAATGAATCGTAAGATGATAGATGATGGAATTCCTTACATTCTTGTAGGACCTGGCAGATGGGGTAGTAGTGATCCTTGGTTAGGTATTCCCGTGAAATGGCCTCATATCAGTGGCGCAAAGATTATCGTGGAAGCAGGTTTGGATAATTTCCAGGTAGATCCAAGCCAAGGCACACATTTCTTCCAGAACCTCACCTCTTTAGGTGTAAGCTATCTTACCATTGATGAGTTCCGTGGTGATGGTTACTGGCATCAGGATATTCTTAATTCTCTTCCCTCTGTTGAGGAGTCTGAGCATGTTCGACACGTCCGTTTTGAAAATCCTTTGACCGTCAAGGTCGATGGCATTCATTGTGAGGCAGTTGTGATGAAGAGCAATTAATGACAAATTTCCACAAAGTCTTTATTATGTTGTGTTTATTTGCAGATGCTTGAGTGAACAGCATGTAAGTATATAATTATTAATTCGAACTGCAATGTGAAATATGTCAGAAAGTGGTTTCGTAGTGTAATACTGTAATACGTTTGATAATTTAACTCTGTATTATATGTAAAAAAGAAAGAGCTTACTCATTTGAGTAGGCTCTTTCTGTATTGTATCGCTTAAACTCTTACATTCTCTTTATTGTAAATCCTTACAAAAGATGTAGTTATGAGAGTTTTAAGTGTTTGGATTTGATATTACTTCAAGAAGCTGATCAGTACACCTGCAGCTACGGCAGAACCAATTACACCTGAGATGTTAGAGGCCATACAGTAGTTGAGGACATGGTTCTTGGGATCGTACTTGGTACTAATCTCATTGCAGACACGGCTTGCCATAGGTACAGCAGAAAGACCGGTAGCACCGATGAGCGGATTGATCTTCTTTTTTGCGATGAGGTTCCAAATCTTGACCATGAAAATACCACTGGCAATTGAGAGTGCAAATGCACAGAAACCACCAGCAACAATACCCAAAGTCTGTACGTTGAGGAATGCCTCAGCAGTCATGGTTGCACCGACGCAGAGACCCAAGAAGATGGTAGCTGCATTCATGATGCCATTGCTGGCAGCATCGAACAAACGGTTGGTGTCTGCACCAATCTCCTTGATGAGGTTACCGAACATCAGCATACCAACGAGGCTCACAGCGGTGGGCACGAAGATAGCTACGATTGTGGTAACTGCGATGGGGAATACGATCTTGGCTACACGAAGGTTCTTAATCTCAGTCTTGTTGGGATAAAGCTTATCCTGCTCCTTCATGTTGATCTTCAACTCCTTCTTGGTGCACAACAGTTTGACAACCAATGGGATGATAACGGGTACCAATGCCATGTAGCTATAGGCTGCAATTGCGATGGGACCCAGAAGATGGGGAGCCAACTGGATAGTGGTAAAGATAGCGGTAGGACCATCAGCACCACCAATGATACCCAATGAACCAGCCTCCTGAGGAGTAAAGCCAGCCAACAATGCCACGAGTAAAACGGTAAAAATACCCATCTGAGCTGCAGCACCAAAGATTGAGAGTTTGAGGTTGCGAAGCATAGGGCCGAAATCAGTCAATGCACCTACACCCATGAAGATGATGGGAGGAAGCAAACCACTCTTAATCAATGCGTAGTAGAGATAGTTCATCAAACCAAGGTCGTGAGCAATCTCATGCAGAGGCATCTCGTAGATGTTCTTCTCTACGCCATTCACAAGTACCATACCATTAGGGTCTGCCTGGATAACACCCATACCACCACCAGGGAAATTGGCAATCAGTACGCCGAATGCGATGGGTACAAGCAACAGAGGCTCGTACTTCTTCACGATACCCAAGTAGAGCAGCACGAAGGCGAGTAGGTACATGATGAGGAAAGTGGGTTGCGCACCGATACTACTCAGTGCAGTCATGTCCCACAATTTTTCCAATATTTCTTGCATAGTTATTTCTTTTTATTTCTTATTTACTTAGCAATCTTGAAGATAGGATCGTCTTCCTCTACGCTGTCACCACTGTTAACCATAATGCCAGTAATGACACCGTCGAAGTCTGCACGAATTGCATTAAAGGTCTTCATAGCCTCGATGTAACCAAGGGTGTCGCCAGCCTTTACAGCATCGCCAACCTTCTTTGCTACCTCAGAGTTGTCCTTTACGAGATAGAACTTACCCTCCAGAGGAGCCAATACATCTACGCCCTCACCTGCGGGAGCAGCAGCTGCAGCAGCGGTGGGAGCCTGAGTAGCAGCAGGAGCCTCATTGCCATAAGCAATGTTTACCTCGTAGGTTTGACCATTTACGCTCACCTTGATGCTCTTGGGCATGTCACCCTTAGGAGCATTCTTCTTAGCCTTGCGGTCTGCCAAGTCCTTCTCGAAGTCAGCCTTAGCCTTACCGCTCTTGTATGCACGATACTGCTCGGGGTGCATTGCCAACTCGAAGAGTTCCTCGTCGTCCTGACCAAGTTCCCAACCATTCTCCTGCATTTCCTTGCGGAACTCATCCAACTTGTCGGGATAGTAGCTCTGAGGATCCTGAGTCTCGAACTCACGACCTTCTGCCTTAGCCATTTCGATGAGCTCAGGAGCAACGGGACCAGGCAGAGCACCACTCTTGCCAAGGATCATATCCCAGATGTTATCGGCAATCATGCTCCAACGAGCCTTGCCTTTCTCCATCTGAATAACGTTCATCAGAGCGAGGTTCTTAACATACTGTGAGAAGGGAGTTACCAAGCAAGGATAACCTACCTTAGGCCAAACGTAAGCAACCTCATCGAACAACTTAACGAGAAGCTGGTCGGTGGTCAACTCAGGCTGGTTGTTCTTAACCTTCCACTTGTTCAGGCTCTTGAGGTTGTCCTCAAGGTCAGTCATCAAAGAACCCATCATGCCACCAGGCAGACCGGGCTTAACGAGCAATGAGTTGTTGAGGTGGTTGAGCTCGGGGATGTAGTATCCGAGGAAGTCGTCGCACATCTCTTGAATCATGGTGCGAACCTCCATGTAAGCCTCCATATTGATGTCCTTTACCTGGAAGCCAGCGTCCTTTAACATCTCTTGTACAGCGATGATGTCGGCATGACCGGTACCCCATGAGAGGGGAGACATACCAGTGTCGATATAGTCGCAACCAGCCTCAGCTACTTCGAGGATGCTGGCCATGTTGAAGCCAGGACCTGCGTGTGAGTGATACTGGATAACGATATCCTCCTTGTAAGCCTTGATGCCCTTTACAATCTCACCGAGGCTAACAGGACGGCCGATACCAGCCATATCCTTCAGACAGATTTCGTCTGCACCAGCATCGATGAACTGCTTAGCGAGGTTTACATAATATTCTACAGTATGGATGGGAGAGTAGGTGATACAGAGAGAAGCTTGTGCAATCATGCCACCCTCGTGAGCATACTGGATTGAGGGAATTACGTTGCGAGGGTCATTCAAACCGCAGAAAATACGGGTGATGTCTGTACCCTGAATCTTCTTAACCTTATAGAAAAGCTTACGAACGTCCTTAGGACAGGGACTCATGCGCAAACCATTGAGCGCACGGTCAAGCATGTGTGTCTGAATGCCAGCCTCATGGAAGGGCTTTGTCCATTCACGAACGCTCTTGTTGGGGTTCTCACCATAGAGCAGATTTACCTGCTCAAAGCCACCACCATTGGTTTCAACACGGTCAAAACATCCCATCTTGATGATAGCGGGAGCAACCTTTACGAGTTGGTCAACACGGGGCTGGTACTTACCTGCACTTTGCCACATGTCACGGAAGACCAAGCTAAACTTAACTTCTCTTTTCATGTTCTTTATTGCTTTTTCTTGTTTTTACCTTAAATCTTTTTTGCACTTGCTACATGACCCTTGCCGCCAGTCAACTGACTTACGGTCTGCTCAAGGATAGCCATGGTGGTTGCATCGATAGCTGCAGCAGGAGCTGAAGCAGCAGCGGCCTTTTTGGGAGCCACTTGCTCTTCGGGAGCTACGGCATTAACTACTTTGATAAGCAGTTTGCCCAGATTGATGACAATGAGTAGGATACAAAAGACTGTGAGCATGCCCACAATCATAAGCTGGATACCAATACCTAAATTTTCCATATTTATTTGAATGCTTATTAAATCCTATAAAATGTGCACAAAGTTACAAATAATTTGCGAAATACGTGGCATTCTGAACAAAAAAAACACATTTGGACAGCCAAATGTGCAGTTTTTGTGTAAATTGGGCATCAAAATCCCTTTTGTTAATCTTCACTTGCTGTGCTTATCGTTTCAAGCAGAGTGATACGCTTGCCGACTGGCATTCCGTACAGATGGGAGGATTCTCCTTGGAAACTTTAATGCCGACAGCTTTGATGCGTGGCATTTCCTTCATCAGTCGTTTAGCTATTCGCCCAGCAACATGCTCAAGTAGTTTGCTGGGTATATTCATCTCTTGCTTAACCACTTGAGCCACTTCTGCATAGTTTACCGTGTCTTCGAGGTCATCGCTCTCGATGGCCTTGGGGCACTCTGCTTCAATGTTAACAGAAACGCGAAACCATGCTCCGATG
Source organism: Bacteroidaceae bacterium (assembly GCA_024401185.1). Taxonomy (GTDB): domain Bacteria; phylum Bacteroidota; class Bacteroidia; order Bacteroidales; family Bacteroidaceae; genus Physcousia. The sequence continues at coordinate 13,650 of JAKSLO010000015.1, forward strand.
GTCCTTTCGTCGGGTAGTACGCCGTGACGAGCAAATATCCTAATCTCGTTCAGACTGATTTCCATCTTCTTCAGCTGGTTCTTCGTTGCCGTTTTGGATGTATTTTTTCAAGGCGCGTTCTACGCCGTTTTTCCAGTTGCTGATGCTTTCGTCGTCAAATGAGAGGGTGGACACGAGGTGCACTACGTTTTCCACAGGCATGTGGTATCGCAATACGCCCGAGATGAGCTTGGCATAGTTCCAGTACTCCTTGTTGAACTTACTTGATAGTCCCTCAACGGTGGTCTTGTAGCCTCGTTTGTTTTGGAATTGAAAGTCGTAACGGTTGCTTCCATCAGGGTTGCTGGCTTTGATGATACGACCCTTGGTCACGCTTTTGGGCAGCAAGATGCCTTCTTCGTCGTCCATGAGTCCTGTAAAGATCTCATAAGGCTCGCCGTTCATTAAACCTACAAATGCCACCCATTTCTCTTTGTTGTTCTGAAATCTTACTACGTCACATTCAAGTACTTGTGGACGGCTGTTGACATGAGGTATTTCGGTTGACATATAGTTGCCTGATGCCTCAATAATGTTAAGGCACTCTTCTTCGGTGAGTGGTCTCTGTTTTCTTTCACCCGCTTCTGCCAGTTTGGCTGCTAAACTTTGCTTTGTTTCCATTTTAGTAGAATGATTTCTGCAAAAATAGTCATTTTTTCTATTTCTTCAAAATAAATGGCATGATAATTTTCTGTTTTCGCTTTTTGTGCCTATCTTTGTCTATCAATTTCCAACTTCCTACTTTTATTTAGCTTTCAATTATCAACTTTCAACTTTCAAAATTATAATCATGCTGAAGGATGTAATGATGTCGCGCGCAAGTGTGCGCAAGTATAGTGATAAAGAGGTTAGCGACGAGATGCTGAATGAGTTGTTCGAGGCATCGGCCCGCACCCAGACCATGGGTAACTTGCAACTTTATAGTGTGGTGGTGACACGTAGTGAGGAAATGAAGGAGAAACTCGCTCCTGCCCATTTCAATCAACCTATGGTGAAAGGTGCTCCTGTGGTGCTGACTATCTGTGCAGATTTTAACCGTACTTCTGTGTGGTGCAAAAATCGTAAGGCAGAACCCGGTTATGATAATATGCTTAGTTTTGTCAATGCGGCAAGTGATGCTTTGCTTTTTGCCCAAACTTTTAGCTGTTTGGCAGAAGAGGCAGGTTTAGGCATTTGCTATTTAGGTACTACAGTTTACATGCCCGGCATGATTATCGATGCTTTGCAGTTGCCTAAGCTGGTAATGCCTGTAGCGACACTTACCGTGGGATGGCCTGCCGAGGAACCTGCATTGTCTGACCGTTTGCCTGTGGCTTCATTTGTGCATTCTGAGACTTACCGCGATTATCTGCCTGCAGATATTGATAAATATTATAAGGAAAAGGAAGCGCTCCCTGAAAATCAAAAATTCGTGGAGATTAACCAAAAGGAAACATTGGCACAGATATTCACGGACATCCGTTATACCAAGCGTGATAATGTGGCGCTTAGTGCTTCGTTCATGGAAACTTTAAGGAAACAAGGATTTTTGAGCGATTAAGATTCCTTGTTCGTAGAAAAAACTACCCCTCGCTCTCTCTGTCAGAAGGCGAGGGGTAGTTTTTTGCTTTTATAAGAATGGGGTGCATCTTTTGCATGGAAGCTTATGAGCAATGAATATGTGTAAGAATCTTTCCTCGATCAGGTACATCCCGATACCATTCCGGTGTTAACCCGATGTCAACCCGTTATCAACCCGTTATTAACCCGAAGGATTTTTGGCAGACTATCTCTTCAAACTTGCCTCAATCTCAGATACGAGGTCGTTAAGTTTTTTGTCAGTCGTAATACGGTCGGTGATAGAACGAACAGAGTGGATTACTGTGGTGTGATTGCGTTGGCCAATCAATGCTCCAATCTTGCTTGTTGAAAGGTTTGTGTGCTTCTGAGCCAAGTACATGGCTATTTGACGAGCCTGTACGACAGACGCCTTTCTTGTCGAGCTGAAGATGTCTTCCTTTGAGACGTTTGACTTTTCGCACGCATGTTCAAGGATCTGGTCAATAGTGATGGGCTTGTTCTCCACGTTGACAGCATGTCCTACCACGCGGCGTGCCATGTTGATGTCCACATCGCAATTGTAAACTATAGAGTGAGCCATCAACGAGTTGAGCACGCCCTCAAGTTCACGCACACTTTCGGTTACGTTCTGAGTAATATACTCGATTACATCGTTGGGGATATGTAGGCCATTGCGATGTACTTTGTTCACGAGGATACCACGACGCAATGTCTCATCGGGCTGCTGTAACTCGGCCAAAAGTCCCCACTTGAAGCGGGTTATCAGTCGGTCATGCATACCTTGCAGTTCTGTAGGGGGACGGTCGCAGGTAAGGATGATGTGCTTGCCGTTAGCCTTCAGATGATTAAAGATGTGGAAGAAAGTGTCTTGCGTACTGGTGTGAGAGGCAAATTCCTGCACGTCATCAATAATCAAAACGTCAATTTGCTGATAGAAACGAATGAAGTCGTTGACAGTCTTCTTGATGCAAGAGTCAATGTATTGCACCTGAAAAAGATGAGCACTGAGATACAGAACTCGTTTCTCGGGTTGTAATTCCTTGATGGCATGACCAATGGCATTCACCAAGTGTGTTTTGCCCACACCAGAGTGTCCGAAGATGAAGAGTGGGTTAAACGTCATCTGCTTGGGATTGGTGGCAATACTCATGCCTACGCTTCTGGGCAGTACGTTGCTGGTTCCCTCAATGAAATTCTCAAAACTGTATTCGTCAATCAAATGCGAATCGAACTCGGGAGAGGGAGCATGCGACTGCAAGGTTGTGGGTGCCTGGTTTGCTGGATGCTGAGGCACATTCTTGGCAGGAGATACTGGTGCGCTTTCAACTTCAGATGTGAGGTTGTTCTCGCTGTCAGTCAACTGACGGAAATACAGTTTTACAGTATTCCCGTATTCCTTTCGTAACGCTACGTATGTGAGTGCCGAGAAATGGGCGCGAATATGCTCGCTGAAATAACTGCTTGGTGCGTTTATCACCAACTCGCAGGTCTGCGAATTGTACGTATAGAAAGACAATGGTTCAAACCATGTCTTGTAGTGGTCGTCTTTAAGGTTGTTCTTAATGAACTTAAGACAACACTGCCATTTCAGTTTGTATTCGTCTTGTTGCGTCATTTGCAATTAGTTAGGTTATCCTGCTTTGTTTTTGCGGGAAAACGTTTGCAAAGATACGAAAAAATGCTCAGCAAAGCAAGGGATTTTTATCCAAAATTTCAAGAAAAAATTATTTGTCCTTTTTTCCGAAAACCGAGAAATGAACGTATCTCTTTGGATGTGCTTGTAAGTCAATAAGAAGGTTATTAGCGCTCTTAATTGTATTGTTCAAATTGTGGTATATGGCGGTGTCTTTGAGCAAGAGTCCCAGATTGCCGTTGGGGTCTTCCATAAGTTTTATGAGTCCCTGTACGTCGTCAATAGTCTGGTTTACCTTGTTCAAGGTCTGTTGCATGTCAAGTTCTGCCAGGTTACCTGTCAGTCTGTTCACATTCTGCCCTGCCTCATCAAATGTCTTCATCAGTTTAGGCATGTCGTTTGCCAGGAGTTTGTTGAGGTGTTGTGAACTGCTATTAAGATTAGCCGTTAATTGCTCGGTGTTGCCAATGACCTTAGCTATGTTGGGGTCGCTGGCCACGGTATTGATTGTAGTGATGAGTGAGTCAACGTGATGCAGTACTACGGTTACTTCGGGAAGCATCTTGGCAGCTTGTGCCATCAGACCGTCATCATCCGAGCCTTTGATGGTGTCGCCTACAGCTATAACCTCCTTGGGGTTGGTTCCTAAGGTGAGGTTTAAGGTGCAGCCACCCAGCATTCCTTCTGCCAATGAGGCTTTGGTGCCTACTGGCATGCGCACGTCGTCGTCAACAGTAACTTCAACCACTACCTCACCAGGCTTGTTGAAATCGTAGGTGATATTGCGTACGATGCCAATCTGATAGCCATCGGCATACACAGGACTGCTTGCTGCAAGCCCCTTGGCATTGTTGAATGTGATGTAATAGTTATGGCTGGGCGAGAACTTAATGCCTTTGAGGTAGCTGATGCCCAGATACAGCACTACGAGTGCTGCGATTCCTGTTAAACCTATTTTAACTTCTTTAGTGAAGAATTTCATTGTGCTTATATTATATATTTATAATGTATTTTGCTTTTGTTATGTCATCAGGTAGCGTGCCTTTTTGGCATTGCGCCTTGGCAAGACGCTATCCTTGAATGGCAGGGTCTCCTCTTTTCTCACTCGGAGTTGCCGATAAAGGACTACTTGCCGTTTCTGTATTGCTTGATAGCGTTGAACAGACTTCTGCTGAGTTCCTCCGTACTTTTGTTGGTGGCGAGATAATTCTCTTCCTCTTGAGTGGTAATGTAGCCTAACTCGACAAGGACGCTGGGCATGGAGGTTGCTCTCAGAACCAAGAATCCTGCTTGGTAAACTCCTCTGTCTCTTCGACCTGCTGTGCTAGAAAACTGTCTTTGGATGTTGCCGGCCAAGTCCACGCTTTGTTTCATGTATTGGTCTTGCATGAGTTCGAAGATAATGTAACTCTCGCTCGACTTAGGGTCAAAACCTTCGTATTTCTCTTCGTAGTCGTTCTCCATCATAATGGCAGAGTTCTCACGTTTCGCCACTTCAAGGTTACTGGCTGCACGGTGCATACCCAATGTGTAAGTCTCTGTACCTTTTACAGACCTGTTGACACCCGAAGCATTGGTGTGGATGGAGATGAAGAGGTCGGCCTTGTTGCGGTTAGCAATGTTGGCACGCTGGTTTAGTTCCACAAACACATCTGTCTTGCGTGTGTAAACAACCTTGGCATCGGGCATGTTCTGTTCTACCAGTTTGCCCAAGGCCAGCGCTACGCGTAGATTTATATCTTTTTCTTTCAGTTTTTTGCCTACTGCACCGGGATCTTTGCCCCCGTGACCTGCATCAATGACAAGTGTGAAAGGCTTTGCCTGAAGTGTGATGGCAACCATCAAACTAACAAAAAGTAGGTATATGCGCTTCATCTGTGGTTTTTGCAGTTTTGTATTTGTGTGCAAAATTAAGAAAAAAAAGTGAAACACAAATGCCCTTTGTGCCAAAAGTGAATAGGTGTTTGGTTAAAAAAGATGAAATTGGTACATTTTGCATTGAAAATCTTACAAATGTACCAATTTCTTTTATGTATGTGTTATAGGTTCAAGTTTATTCTTGCACCTGCCAATACACAGATTCCGGGTTGGGGAATGTTGCCCAAGTCGAAATATCGGTGGTTGGTGATGTTGCTGCCTTGCACGTAGAGGTTAAACTTCTTGTCCGTCCATTGCAGTTTCACATCGAGCGTGGCATAGGGATGGTATGCTTGCAGGCGGTTGGTGGCCATTGGCTTGCCCGTTTCTGCAGAAGTTTCATATACCACGTAGCTTCCCATTCGGTCTTGCCAGCGCAGGTTCCAGTTAGCCGACAACTTGCTGAATACTTTGTGCGACAAGCTTGCTGTGAGTTTGTGACGCAAGTATTCGAGTGCATAGTTAGACTTGTATATTTCCTGGTCATCGTGACGTTTCTGATGGATATAGGTGTACCCAAGGTTGAAAGTCTGTAACCAAGTGTCGCTACCCATGAGGTCATTGAATTTCAGTTTCAGTTCGGCTTGTACACCCATGTTGTCAAGGTTGAAGGCAGTTGAGTGATAGGTGTCTTCTGGTGCATACATCACCCAGTCTATCATGTTGTTGCCGCGATGGTAGAAACCTCGTACAGTACCCTGCAGTCCACTCCTGGTGTAGGTGGCTCCCGGCTGTATGCTCTGGCTCTCCTCTGGCTTTAAGCCCTTGTTGCCTTCATGTGTGGCACTCTTGTAATAGAGTTCGGTAAATGAAGGGAGGCGGAATCCCTTGTTATAGCTGAGATATACCTTCCAGTTCGTAGTGGGACGGTATGCCACATCGATTCCCGGATAAACTCTGAACTTATGATCTACGCTTGTGCTCATGCTCGACATTAAGCCTGCCGAGATTGTCCAATGTTCAAGTAGGATGTTGTGCTCCAGGTTGAAACTAATGTTGGTGCGGTCGTCCTGACGGGTGTAGTACACCTCGTCGTCTTTCCCGCCGTGAGCCATCACGTACTGCTTTTCTTCCAGGTCTTTACCCAGACTGGTTGAGAGGATGCCCTCTTGACGGATGTCTGCACCGATGGCAGTTCGTCCGCCCCACCATCCGAAGTGTCCGCCTATCTTGATGCCGTAGGCGTCTGCCTGATGGAAGTTCTCGCCGGTTCGGCTATCGCGAATCAGTTCGAAGTTGTCGTAGGTGCGATTCCAGTACACGCTGGGCGTGAACACGAACTTGCCTTTTGTCTCTGCTCCCACGCTCATCAAGTATCGCTCGTTGCGCTCAAACTGGTTGGGGTAGGCGGCACTGTAGAAAGTGTTGGCGCCATACTGCTTCTTAGAGAAGCCGGCTTGCCAGTTCAACGTTAGGCTCTGGTTGTCGAAACTACCCTGGTAGTACAACTGTCCCTTGCGCCAGTCGCTGTTGGTAGTTCCACCATCGCTTCTGCCTCCACCTCCGCTGATGCGGTTTGCCAGATTGGGGGTTACCCATGCCACACGGCCATCGGCCTGCATAGTGCCCCAGCTTCCGGCTTCTGCTCCTGCAGAAAGGTTTGACTGTGCATCCTTGTGAGTGACGATGTTAATGGCGCCACCGAATGCTGTACCACCATACACTCTACTGGCAGCACCCTCAAGCACCTCGATGCGCTCAATGTCGCTGATACTTACAGGGAAGTCGGCAGCCAGATGTCCAGTGTGCGGATTGCTGATATTCACTCCGTTGAGCAACAGCGTAATCTGGTCAAAAATACCTCCGTCGATGCTGATGTCCGTCTGTACTCCAAAGCCACCGCGTTGACGGACATCTACGCCGGTAGCTAGCTTCATAAGGTCGTTGACACTCTGTGCCCCCGCCCGTTGAATGTCCTCGCGGGTAAGCACAGAAACAATGCGTGCTGACTGCAACTGGGTCAGCGGTGCCATGGTGCCGCTGACGGTCACCTCGGCCATGCTCTTCTCATCATCAGCAAAATCTTCAATGTTGGGAAGCAGGGTAGGGTTGGATGCCTCCACCTTGTCAAGGGTGGCGGTGCTCAGCGTAGCTATGGTCAGCACGCCGATTCTTACCTCACGCTTCAAACTGTTGAAGATGCTGTAACCCTTTCTACCATAGTGGTGAAAGGTGATGGTTTGAGCCTCTTTGTTCTGTTTGTTAAACATGATTTAATTGATTTGAAATCTCGCAATATTGCGATTTTGGGTGCAAAGGTACAAAAAATAGTTCATAGTTCGTAGTTCGTGGGTCATAGTTTTTGCATATTCAATTGTATTTTGTAATTTTGTGCAATTCAAAGAATCTGGCATTTTACATATATTACATGAAGAAAACATTATTAAGTCTGATGTGCCTGATGCTCCCCTTGTGGATGGCTGCTCAGACGAAGTATGACCTCTCTCATCTGCAGATGGAAAAACTAAACCGTGGCTTAGTGGCTGTTCGTGCCTCTGCCGATAGTGTGATGCTCTCGTGGCGTTACCTCAGCAGCGATCCCGTCAGTCAGTCGTTCTCCGTTTTCAGGGATGGCAAGAAGATTGCCGACGTGCCTGCTGCTCACAGCACCACTTTCATGGATTACAATCCCTCTTCGGCTTCTTCATGTTATGAGGTGGTGCCGCGTAAAGGTTCGCTGAAGGGGCAGTGGACATTGCCTGCCAATGCTCCCATAGGATATTTGGACATTGCATTGCAGACTCCTCCCGCGCCCGAGGCTCCCGATGGTTTTGCAGGGAACCGCCGTTGGCCTCTTAGTTACATTGCCAACGATGCCTCCATGGCAGACCTCGACGGTGATGGACAAATGGAGATCGTATTGAAATGGGAACCGAGTAATTCCAAGGATAACTCGCACAGTGGTTTTACTTCACCGGTCATCTTTGATGCCTATAAACTTGATGGCACTCACCTTTGGCGTATCAACATGGGGCGCAACATACGTGCAGGTGCCCACTACACCCAGTTCATGGTGTACGACCTTGATGGTGATGGTTGTGCCGAAGTGGTTATGAAGACTGCCGATGGAACCACCGATGCCAAGGGTACTGTGTTGGGCCATGCTGAGGCAGATTGGCGGCATGGCATCAATGGACCTGCACCCAGACGTGACGAGAAGGTAGGTTATATTGATCAAGGTCCGGAGTACCTTACCGTATTCAATGGTGCAACGGGAGAATCCATGCACACCATTGACTATGTGCCTGCCCGTGGTGATATCAACAAGTGGGGCGACAATTATGCCAACCGCAGCGAACGCTATCTGGCTTGCGTGGCTTATCTCGACGGAGTGCATCCCTCTGTGGTGATGTGCCGAGGCTACTATACCCGCATGACGCTTGCCGCCTTCGATTTCGATGGTGCACAGCTTTGCCAGCGTTGGCTGTTCGATAGTGACAAGGAAGATCGTGCCTACTTCGGTCAGGGCAATCATAATCTTCGCGTAGGTGATGTGGATGGTGATGGGAAGGACGAGATAATCTATGGTTCATGTGCCATAGATGATGATGGTAAGCCACTCTACAGTACACGTATGGGGCATGGCGACGCCATGCACCTCACAGCCTTCTTTCCCAATGACGACCGTCTGTATGTGTGGGATTGCCATGAGAATAAACGTGATGGTGCTGAGTTGCACGATGCTGCTACAGGCAAGGTCATTTGTCAGTTCTTCTCAAATAGCGACGTGGGTCGCTGCATGGCAGCCGATATCGATCCTAACAATCCGGGATTGGAAATGTGGTCGCTGGCAAATGGTATTACCAACGTCAAGGGTGAAATCATTGCCGACAGGGTGCGTGGGTTGAGTACCAATATGGCCGTATGGTGGGATGGTGATTTGTTGCGCGAGCTGCTCGATCATGAAACGGTCAGTAAGTACGACTGGCAGGAGAAGTCTATGCGTTCGTTGCAGCGTTTTGAAAATTGCCAGTTCAACAATGGAACCAAGAGCAACCCGTGCCTGCAAGCCGATGTGCTGGGCGACTGGCGCGAGGAAGTGTTAGTACGTACCGCTGACAATCAGCATCTTCGCTTGTATGTCAGTACGTTGCCCACTCCGTACCGTTTCCATACCTTTCTTGAGGATCCTGTGTATCGCCTTTCCATCGTTTACCAGAATGTGTCGTATAACCAGCCCACACAGCCCGGTTTCTTCTTTGGCGAGGATTTGAAGCGTAGCGGCAAGCTGTTTCGTGGATGGCGATTCTAAATCCTGAAATACAATTATACAAACAAATATGAAACAATTATCATTATTTTCTTTAGCGGTCTTGATGCTCTGTTGCTGCAAGTCGAATGCTGCAGAACAAGGAAGTGGGGCAGACAGTCTTACTGTTGAGACCAAGTATCAACCTAAGACGCTCTCATTGCTCTTTGTAGGCGACCTCATGCAGCATGGTGTGCAGTATAAGGCAGCCTTGCGCGCTGGTCAGGGTAAGACGTACGATTATGAGGAGGTGTTCCGCTACGTCAAGGACGAGATAAGTAGCGTTGACGTGGCCATTGGCAACTTCGAGACTACCACGGCAGGTGGCACTCCTTCCACCTATCCCCAGTTCAATGCTCCCGATGAGTACATGTATGCCTGTAAGGACGCTGGCTTCGACATTCTGCTTACTGCCAACAACCATAGTTGCGACAAGGCATCAAAAGGTATTACCCGTACCATTGAGATGTGCGACTCGCTGGGACTTCCTCATGTGGGAACCTATGTTGATCAGGCAGAACGTGACCGTGAGTACCCCTATATTCTCGAGAAGAATGGTTTCCGCATTGCCCTGCTTTGCTACACCTATGGCACCAATGGCATTGCTGTTCCCAAGCCTCATATCGTCAACCAGATTGACACGTTGCAGATGCGTAAGGATTTAGACAAGGCTAAGCAGCAAAACCCTGATGCCATTATTGCCTTTGTGCATTGGGGTGTTGAGCATGCCCTGCTTCCCAATCAAGGACAGAAGGACTTGGCCGATTGGATGTTCAAGAACGGTGTTACCCACATCATCGGTGGTCATCCCCATGTAGTGCAGCCTATCGAGGTGCGCGATGGTAAGGATGGCAAGAAACACCTCCTGGCTTATTCTTTGGGCAACTACGTCAGCAATATGTCTAAGCCCAATAACGATGGTGGATTGATGGTGAAGATGACGCTTACCAAGACGGCCGAGACCCCCGATTCTACCTTCCTTAGCGATTATGGGTACAGTATTACATGGGTGTCGCGTCCCGTGATGTCGGGTCATGTGAACTACCGCATCTATCCCGTTTCTGTTCCCGAGAGTATGCTCAATGCCAGCGAGAAAGCTCGTTTCAATACTACGCTTAAGACAGAGCGAGACCTCTTCAAGAAGCACAACAAGGGTATTGACGAGTATCAGGTTACCTGGACGAAGTAATACAGAATCCTTTTAGTGATGGTGAAAAAATAAATTGGTACGATTTAACCTCAGATTTTTGAGATGTTTTTGCTTCATGAAGAGGGAGTGATGCGGGCATCTCGACCGATGAATGGAACAAAAACAGGCAAAAAGATGAGTCGTTACCATAAGAAGTTCACATCATAAATCGTACCAAGTTAATTTTTTATCATCACTTAGCATTGCTGCTTTGTAAATATGTTTTTGCAAAGGGTATTTCTCCAGGTTCCTTTTGTGTGCACTTTAGGTGCGCTTAACGATTGCTTTACCTTCACTCACAATTTGTGAACGCTCATAAAGTGCACCGTGAGTGATGGTAAAGTAAACTGTGTAGAAATAATAGCTGAAAATGAGTTGAAAACAGCCTGAAAAGTACATTCTGGCTGTTTTCTTTTTATGGTAAAATTGCTTGGTTGTAAATAAATCTCTGCGTCTTTGCTTCGACTTTTAGCCATCGCAAAAAGTCCGCTTGAGAAAAATGCCCTATGCCAAACCGTATATAGCTACTAAAGCCGTATTGGTTCAATCCCACCAAAAAACAAAGGAAAGAACAGGAACATGCTCCCGGTTCTTTCCTTTGCTTATGATAGACCACAATGCTTGATGTGCATTGTGTTGCGTGTTTTACTCGTCGATGCCGTCGATGGTCTTGATAACACCATTCTCATCGTACTCGAGCTCGCAAACCTTGAGGCTACGCAACCAAGACTTGCCGCCGCTGGGCACGCTATCGTGGTGGAACAAATACCACTTGCCTTCGTACTGGAGGATAGCATGGTGGGTAGTCCAACCTACAACGGGGGTGAGAATCTCGCCAGCATAGGTGAAGGGACCATAAGGATTGTCACCCACAGCATAGCAGAGGAGGTGAGAGTCGCCGGTTGAATATGAGAAGAAATACTTGCCATCCTTCTTGTGCATCCAGCTTGCCTCGAAGAAGCGGTGAGGATCGTCTGCCTTCAAGGGATTGCCCTCGTTGTCAACCACCAAGATGGGACGGGGAGCCTCGGCAAAGTTCATGCCATCCTTAGTGAGGCGTACGCAACGGCTGGGCAGCGCGTCTGCCTTACCTTCGGGAAGATAGGGCTCCTCAAGATGGATGTTGTCCTTGTAGCGCTGGAGCTGACCACCCCAAAGGCCACCGAAATACACATAAACCTCGCCATCAGCATCATCGCGGAATGCACACATGTCGATGCTGTAGCTGCCGGGAACGGGGGCGGGCTGAGGAATGAAGGGACCTTCGGGATTGTCGGCGATAGCAGTACCCCAGTGGAATACGTCGCAACGATCCTTCAAGGGGAAGTACATTACATACTTCTTCACCTTCTTGCTGAAACCCATGCCCTTGGCCTGCTCCTCAGCATTGGTGGGAACCTCTGTCTCGTACTCCTGCACGTCGCAGTCCCACAACTGACGGCCTGCCCATGGAATATCCTCCTGGCGCAATACGCAACCGCAGTCAACTACCTCGCCGTTCATGGGATCACCATCGATGCGCAGCACGTGGTAGTCCTTCATTACATACTGGTCACCGTTGTCGTTCTCTACATTCTCGCACTCCCAGTCGTGGCTGGGGTAGATATAAATCTTGCCATTGAAGATGTGTACTGAGGGGTCTGCCATGTAATCGGCAGGGAAAAGATAACGCTTCTTTGTTTTCATGATGATAAAATTTTATTTAGTTTCGTTTGCCAACTTGATGATTGCCTCTACAAAAGGCTTGGGATTATAGTTGCGGTCGATGGCCAAGGGATAGTCGGTACGGCCAGGCATAGGCCAACCGTTCTTCCAACTGTCGGCATCGGTAAGTCCCCAGAAGGTGACGCGGTCGATGACATCAGCATGCTTGAGATAAATCTTGAAGAGCTTTACGAAGAAGTCGGTCTGCTCTTTTGCCTTATCAGCGGGAAGGCCATCTGTATAGGGGTTCATTTCCTTTTGATATTCGAAGTTGGTCTCCACGGCAGCTCCATAGTTGCCACGTGGCCAAGGCAATACGCTGAGGTCAAGCTCAGTCACCATTACCTTAACGCCTTCAGCAGCAAATGCCATAAGACTCTTCTCGTACTCGTCAAGATTGGTGTTGAATGCTACGTGCGACTGCATACCCACACCGTCGATGCGGCAACCATGAGCCTTGAGGTCGCGGATGAGCTTGACAACCGTGGCACGCTTGGCAGGATTGTCCATGCTGTAGTCGTTGTAATAGAGTTCGGCATCAGGATCAGCCTCGTGAGCAAACTGGAATGCCAAACGGATGTACTCGGGACCAATGGTATTGTAGAAATTTGTCTTACGCATCTCACCATTGTCGAGGATGGCCTCATTGACTACGTCCCATCCTTTAATCTTACCCTTGTAGCGACCTACTACGGTCTGGATATGCTCCTTCATGCGGCGGATGAGCTCGTCCCTGGTGACAGGCTGTGCCATGTCGTCCTTGAAGAACCAGTAGGGAACCTGTGAATGCCAAACCAGGCAATGACCGGTGATGGCCTGCTTGTTCTTCTTGGCAAGCTTCACGATGGCATCGGCATCCGAGAAGTCCCAGAGGTTCTGCTTGGGATGAATCTCTTCAGGTTTCATGCAGTTTTCGGGCACGAGGGCACTGAACTGCTCCTTGATGACTCCTTGTATTTTTGCATCCTTGCTTGCCACCTGACGTGTGTTGATGGCAGCGCCGATGAGGAACTTACCCTTGAATGCCTCGCGCATAGTGTTCTGGGCCAGTACGGATTGTGATACCAAGCCTAAACCGAGGGCAATTATTAGATTGTTTATTTTCATAATTTAGTTTGTGTTAGATGTCAACGAAATTAACGGAATATAAATTATGTGTGGGTACCTTTGCAAGAGTACTCCAGTACTCTACCTATAGTACTCCAGTACTTTGCCTATAGTACTGCGGTATGTTTCTCTCTTGCAAATTTCAGAAGTCCCAACTTACATTTCTTGGTACTCCGTTAATCTCGTTGTCTTTTTTTATGTAATACTTTACTTATTGCGTGCTTCAATCTCTCTGTTCATCTGGTCGAGTTTCTCGTCGGTGAGAGGATACTTATAGATAAGGAATCCTACAAGAACAAGCAAGACGGCAGGAATGATTGTAGTGAACCACAAGATGGCGTCTTGGCTTGCTGCATCGTACTCGGCAAGCTTAGTATAATATGCATTTACAGGAGCGCTGATGAACGAAGCGAGGAACACTACAATAAAGATGCAAATCATCAATTGCAAGCACTTGTTTGCGGCGAACTCCTTGAACATTTCTTTAAATGTAATGGGCTTTTCGGGTGTGGTGGTGATATTCTCACGGCATCCCTTGAAGCAGAACATCAAAAGCGCGAAGCCGACGATGGCAAATACGCAAGTTACAATAAACCATGCATTTTCATCAGTAGGAAGTGAAGACTTCTCTTCTGCAAAGTTGAAGCCTACCCAACCCATAACGAGGGGGGTAATGAAACCGGCTACAGAGAAACCTGCCTTGAATGCAACACCTGCCAATGCGTTGACGGTTGCTGCAGGACGGTTGCCTGTGCGGTATTCTGATTCCGTGATTACTTCAGGTACCAATGCCCACATTAATGAACCTACGAGCAGACCTACACCAGTCATAACCTTGGCAATCTGTACCATGACGTTGCACTCTTCAACATTGTAGAACTTTCCAATGCCGTAGAGGATTATGAAACCAATGAGACCTATAGAGAGGAGCAGGTAATACAATCCCTTCTTACCGAACTGCTTCTTCAAATAGGGAAGAGAAGGCAGAATGATGAAGGCGGGAATTGTACCGATGGCCATAAACATTGCCTGATTCCAGTCGATAGTCTGGCTCAACACCATTGCAAGACCAATGGGGAAACCTGCCTGTACTACAATCTGACCGATGTTGGCGCATACCATACGGGTTGAGGTAAGCTTGAGCACCTCGTCATTGTCGCGAGTCATGCTGGCCATGATTGAACCATAAGGAATGTTCACAACTGAGTAGATCATACTAAGCAAGGTGTAGCTTACTGTAGCATAGACAATCTTCATTGTGGGTGACCAGTTGACTGCTTGGGGAAGCATCAGACAGCATGCTGCGATGGTAAGGGGAATACCGCCATAGAGCAAATAGGTGCGATACTTACCCATCTTGGGGTTGTGGTTGTCGATATAGCGGCCTACGATGGGACTCCAGAAGCAGTCGAGAAGTCGAACGCCGAGAATAAGTCCGCTGACGAAAGCGGGATTGATCTTCAATACTGTAGTTAGATACAGCATTAAGTAACATGCTACTGTTTGGAAAATAAGATTCTGAGCCAAATCACCAGAACCGAAGCCGATGCGCTGCGCCCAGCTCAATTTGTAGAAGCCTTTTGCTTCTGCTGCATTTGTTGCCATTGTTTTGTTATTAGTTTTAAGATGTTTGCAATTTGTGTGCAAAGATATTGATTTGTAGGTTAAGGCATTGCCTGTAGCAATACATAAACTGTCGTTTTTGTAACATGCTCAGGCAAATGCCCTGATATTTGCTGTTTTTACATTTTCTTCATGGCCTGTTCCAAGTCGGCGATGATGTCATCGACGTGCTCGATACCTACCGAGAGACGGATGAGGTCGGGGGCCACACCTGCCTCGATGAGTTGCTCATCGCTTAGCTGGCGGTGTGTGTGGCTGGCAGGGTGCAGCACACATGTGCGGGCATCTGCCACATGGGTAACGATAGAGATAAAGTCGAGGTTGTCCATGAAGCGGATAGCCTCTTCCTTGGTACCTTTCAGACCAAAGGCAATGACACCGCAGATGCCGTTGGGCAGATACTTCTGTGCCAACTGGTATGACTTGTTTGAGGGCAGGCCTGCATAGTTCACCCAAGCCACGTTGGGATTAGCCTCCAACCATTCGGCTACCTTCTGTGCATTCTCGCAATGGCGCTGCACACGCAGGTGGAGGGTCTCAAGTCCGATATTCAGCAGGAAACTGTTCTGGGGAGCAGGGATGCTACCCAAGTCGCGCATCAGCTGAGCCACGAGTTTAGTCATGTAGCCCATCTTGCCAAAGGCCTTGGTGTAGGTAAGTCCATGGTATGACTCATCGGGTGAGCAAAGGCCAGGGAACTTGTCGGCATATTTCTCCCAGTCGAAGTTGCCGCTGTCCACTACGGCACCACCAACCTGAGAGGCGTGACCGTCCATATATTTGGTGGTAGAGTGTGTCACGATGTCGCAACCCCACTCAAAGGGACGACAGTTGATGGGAGTGGCGAAGGTGTTGTCCACGATGAGGGGCACACCATGCTTGTGAGCCATCTTGGCAAAACGCTCAATGTCGAACACGTTGCAACCAGGGTTAGAGATGGTCTCGCCGAAGAAACACTTGGTGTTGGGACGGAACTCCTTCTCGATGCGCTCATCGTCCCAGTCGGGATCAATGAAGGTACACTCAATACCCAGCTTCTTCATCGTCACACCAAAGAGGTTGTAGGTGCCACCGTAGATGGTGTTTGAGGTAATGAAGTGGTCGCCAGCCTGACAGATGTTGAACACGGCGTAGAAGTTGGCAGCCTGACCGCTGCTGGTGAGCATACAGCCCACACCACCCTCAAGGGCGGCAATCTTCTTGGCCACGGCATCGTTTGTGGGATTTGCCAGACGGGTGTAGAAGTATCCCTCGTCCTTCAGGTCGAACAGGCGAGCCATCTGGTCGCTTGTCTCGTAACGGAAGGTCGTACTCTGATAGATGGGGAGCTGCTGAGGCTCGCCCTTTTTTGCTTTCCATCCGCCCTGTATGCAGATGGTCTCAAGTTTCTTTTCCATTTTTTATGTAGTTTTTCTGAATTGCTTTTTGTTTTTGTTGCTGAACCCATGCCGGAAGAACATGCAAAGTAGTTTTTCACGCCATTAGTATTCAGTTTTCCGTGCAAATTTAATAAAAAATAGCGAACTACCCAAATAAAATAGGTTTATGTGACTATAATGCTGAATTATTTGTTAATTTTGCATTAGTTAACTTTTAGTAATGGTATTTTAAGAGATGCACATAGCCATAGCCGGAAACATAGGATGCGGTAAGACCACCCTCACTACCATGCTGGCCAAGCATTATGGATGGGAGCCTCGATTTGAGGCTGTCACTTATAACCCGTATCTTGAGGACTACTATAAGGATATTCATCGCTGGTCGTTTCCCCTGGAGGTGTTCTTCCTGAAGGAACGATTCAAGGACATTCTCGAGATAAACAAGAGCGATCATGTTGTCATTCAAGATCGTAGTATCTTCGAAGGTGTGTACGTCTTTGTGGCCAATAACAAAGCGCAGGGTAACCTCTCTGACCGCGACTACGAGACGTTCATGGAACTCTTTGAACAGATGATGGGTATTGTCAAGTTGCCCGACCTCATGATTTACCTGCGTGCCAGTATTCCACACCTTGTGGGCAACATACAGAAGCGTGGACGCGATTATGAACAACAGATACAGATTGAATATCTGAAGGGATTGAACGAACGTTATGAGGACTTTATCTTCAACAAATACAAGGGTAAGGTGCTTGTTATTGACGTTGACAATATGGACTTTCAACACCGAAAGGAGGACTTTGCCCAGATTGTGGACAAGTTGAACAGCCGCCTGTTCAGCCTCTTCCCTGAGTGAAAGTCAATGCCCCAAAGCCCCCCTCTAACTCCCTGGGGGGAGGACTCAAGTCCGCTTGAGGCATTATAATAGCTAAGACAATTTACCAATTCACCCTCGTTCCCTATCAAAATTTCTTCCCCTCGGGGACTTTTGCCGACGGGCAAAATGAGCTGGGTAGGGGGTCTTTAATTAATTTAACCATGCATATAGCCATAGCTGGAAACATAGGAAGTGGCAAGACCACTTTGACCAAGATGCTTGTAAAACGATATGGTTGGACACCGCAGTTCGAACCAGTAGATGTGAATCCCTATCTGGCAGACTTCTATGCCGACATGAGCCGGTGGTCATTCAATCTGCAGATTTATTTCCTCAACAAAAGATTCCGCGATGTGGTGGAGATTTCCAAACGAACCGACACTATTATACAAGACCGAACCATCTTTGAGGATGCGCGTATCTTTGCCCCCAACCTGCATGACCAAGGCTATATGAGCGATCGCGACTTTGACAACTACAGCGAGTTGTTTGACCTTATGATGTCGCTCGTGGGATTGCCCGACCTGATGATCTACATCCGCAGTACCATTCCCAACCTCATTCATCAGATTGAGAAGCGTGGGCGCGATTACGAGCAGACCATCCGTATCGATTACCTCACGGGACTAAACAAGCGATACGAAGAATGGATTTCGCAATACAAAGGCAAACTCATCATTGTGGATGGCGATACCACCAAGTTCGAATCCAATCCACAGGATTTTAAAAGAGTAACTGATATGATAGACGCCGAGCTGTTCGGCTTGTTCAGCTAAAAAGCCCTCTCCGGTAGCCTTGCCGGAGAGGGCTTTTGCTAAGGCAGGTTTACATCTTCTCCTTAAACCAGTTGATGAGGCTCTTGTAGAGGAAGAGGCGCGTCTTGCCACCATAGATGGAGTGGTTGCGGTTGGTGAAGCAGAGTTGCTTGAAGTTGATCTTCTCTGCCTGAACCAATGCTTCCACATATTCGGCAGTGTTGCGGAAATGCACATTGTCATCGGCCATGCCATGGCAAATGAGCAGTTCGCCGCTGAGTTGTGGGGCTCGGCTGATGGCACTCTCTTCATAGCCCTTGTTCTCTTTGGGAGTGCGCATGAAACGCTCGGTGTAAACGGTATCGTAGAATTTCCAGCTGGTGGGAGGCGCTACCGCCACACCAGCGCGAAAGACGGGGCGACCCTCACTCATGCTCATCAGGGTGTTGAAACCTCCAAAGCTCCATCCCCAGATGCCAATGCGCTGGGCATCCACATAGGGTTGTGCACCCAGGTAGAGTGCTGTCTCCACTTGGTCCTTGGCCTCCATGACACCCAGATGCAAGTAGGTTTGCTTCTCGAAGTTGGCACCGCGACCACCCGTGCCACGGCCGTCCACTATTACACTAATGTAACCCTGCTCGCCAAGATACTGCTCCAGCATGGCACCACCGCAGTTTCCGATGTTCCATTCGTCCTTAACCTCCTGACTACCAGGACCACCATATTGGAACATGATGACGGGATACTTCTTGCTCTGGTCAAAGTTCCAAGGCTTAATCATGATGCCGTTCAACTCTACGCCCTCACTTGTCTTGAAGGTAAAGAACTCCTTCTTGCCCAGGTTCTTACCTTGCAGGCGCTCCAGCACCTGACGGTTGTCCTCCAGCACACGTAGCGTCTTGCCATTCTGGTCACAAACTTGTGTGACGATGGGGGTGTTGATGTCGGTGTAGGTATTGACGAAATACTTGAATGACTTGGAGAAGACGGCACCATTGATGCCTGTGTGCTGGCTCAGCTTGGTAACCTTACCCTTCGCGTCGGTCTTGTAGATGCCCTCGCGCAAGGGACTTTCCTCGTTGCTTGAGTAGTAGAACGAGCCGGTCAAGGGATCATAACCATAGAAGTTGATGACCTCGAACTGTCCCTTTGTCACTTGCTTCTTCAGCATACCATTCAGGTCGTATTGGTAGATGTGATTCCATCCGTCACGCTCGGAGCAGAACACGAAGCCACCTTCAAAGAAGTGTATGCTGTTATACATGTCCTCTGTGATGTAGGGACTTACCTCATCGCGTACCACCATCTTTACCTCGCTGCTACGAGGGTTAGCCATGTACACGTCCATGCGATCCTGGTGACGGTTCAAGGTAAAGATGGCCAGTTTGGTGGGGTCGCTGGTGGCAAAGATGCGGGGAATGTAATCCTCCTCGCCTGTCTCCAACTTGATTTGGCGGATGACGTGACTCTTGATATCATACGAGTGTACGCTAACCTTAGAGTTCTTGGCTCCGGCCACAGGGTATTTGTAGGTGTAGGCACCAGGATAGTCGGCATACTCCTCCATCTCGGGAAAAGAGCCCTTGAACAGGGGGAACGAATACAAGGGTACTTCACTCTCGTCGTAGCGAATCCACATCAGCATGGTGTTGTCGGCGTTGAAGCAGAGTGAGCAGTCGGTCACGAACTCCTCCTCGTACACCCAGTCGGGCTTACCGTTGATAACCTTGTTGTACTCGCCATCCTTCGTCACCTGGCTCTCGGCATTGTTGAAGAGCAGTTTCACCAGGAAGATGTTGCCTTCGCGCACAAAGGCAATCATATTGCCGTCGGGTGAGAATACAGGGCACTCTTGTGGACCTCCGTCCGACAAGCGTTCGAGTGTTTTGTTTCTTACATTATAAATATAATACACGGCGGTGCGAGAACGACGATAGATGGGTTTTGTCTCCGTCCGAATCAAGATGTTCTTCTCGTCAGGGCTCATGATGTAACCATCAATTCTGCCCAGACGGGTTTTGCCTTTGGCTTGGTCAACGTCGAAGATGACCTGTGTCTGTTTGCCTGTCTTGAACGAATAAGCCACGATGCGTCTTGCGTCTTGTATCATGGCATAGGTCTCGCCATCGTTGAGGGGAGTCACGCCACTTATGCCTCGAGTGCCGTACACGCCATTTACTATGTCTTCCAGTTGCAGGTCTGTACCAGCCTTTACTGTTGTTGCCATCACGAAGAATAGCACTAAATGGAAAATGTATTTCATAATTCTTCTTTTTGAATTTTATATGGGATAGAATGGATTATTCTTGTTTTTACAATTCATAAGGATGAACCTCTGTCACACGCACCTCGATGATGTAATCCACCACATCCTCATGAGGTGGGATGGTAAAGGTGGTCATGGGATTCCCCTTCTTTTGTTTGAACGAGACTTTCTGATTGGTGCCATACACCAGGGCATCGCGTACGATTCCGTCGATGGGAACGGTCAAGGTGCCGTCGGCTGTCGAGTGAGTGATGTGCAGATAGCGCTTCAAGGGTTTGCGTGTCATGGCTCCCCAAGGCTGAGGGGGAACGTCTCCGGCTTTGGTGTTGTAGATGGTGCTGCCATACTTTGACATCCATTCGCCCATCTCCTTCAACCGTTGTAAAGCCGTGGCAGGCAGTTCACCATTGGGTTGAGGGCCGATGTTGAGCAAGAGGTTGGCTCCCATTCCTGCCGTGTGTACCAGGAGGCGGATGAGGCCGTCGGTTGACTTGTAGTCTTGGTCGGTCACCTTATACCCCCACATGCCGTTCATCGTCTCGCAAGTCTCCAAGGGCAATGTGCTTACCTCGGCTGCATGGTCGGCAAAGCCAGCCGTGTTCTGTCCGGGCAGGTCACGTTCAAAGATTTGTATGTCCTCTCCGGGTTTCACTTCCTCGTGGTGATTGTTGCCAATGAGGCATGCTGGTTGCAGTCGATGGATGAGGTTGTACTGCTCGCGCAGTTCCCAGTCGAAAGGCACGGAGTCTTGGTTGTGATCCCAGTAACCATCAAACCAGATGGCTCCAATCTCGCCATAGCGAGTGAGCAATTCTGTCAACTGGTTGTTCATGAACTGCTTATATGATGCCCAGTTCTGCTTCTGGGGGTCTCTTCCGGTTTGAAGTCCGGTACGCCCTAAGGGGTAGTCCTCGCGCATCCAGTCGAGATGCGAGTAATAAAGGTGCAGTTTCACACCCTTGCTGTGACAGGCATCGGCCAGTTCCTTGATGACGTCACGCTTGAAGGGGGTGGCATCTACGATGTTATAGTCGCTCTCGTCCGTCTTCCACATCGAGAAACCGTCATGATGCCTTGAGGTCAGACAGATGTATTGTGCTCCGGCTTCCTTGATGGCGCGAACCCACTCCCACGCATTAAAGCGATGAGGGTAGAAGGCATCGGCAGCCTTGGCATATTCGTTGCGGTCGATGTTGGCATTCTGCAAATACCACTCACCCTGACCGAACATGCTGTAGATGCCCCAATGCAGAAAGATACCGAAACGCATCTCCTTGAAAGCCTTTCGGGCTTGCAGGTTTTCGGGCGTAGGGGTATAATTGCCTTGTGCCATGGCATTCATGCTAAATAGCGTCAGCATGAATCCGCAAACTATATTTTTCAGTTTTTTGGTCATTGTTTTAAATGGCGTTCTTTATCGGGTGCAAAGATACGAATAAGCGAGTGAAATACCAAATTTATTTGTGTATTTCCGAGCGGGAGTATCTAAGAGCGTCAGGTCAAAGATGCGAATAAGCGAGTGAAATACCAAATTT
>JAKSLO010000150.1 GCA_024401185.1 Bacteroidaceae bacterium
GAACCGCCGTAGACGGTTTTGCAGACCGTTGACTAAGCCACTCATCCAAGGCACCGTTCTCGTTTGCGGTTGCAAAGGTACGACATATTTTTAAACTGACCAAACAAATTTGTGTTTTTTTTGCGTTTTTCGTGCATTTTTTTTCAGATTCTTGTCGATTGCATGCCAAGTTCTTATTCTTTTTCGTAATTTTGTAGTGTTTATGAGAATATTAGTGATAGTTATCATGTTTGCTTTTGCCCTTGCTATGCAAGGACAAGAAAAGAAGAAGGCCGATGTACCTACACCGGTCAAGACTCTTTTGCGTGATGCAAGGGCTGCCATCAAGAACAATCGTGACCAGGCAAAGAATGAAAGCAACTTGCAAAAAGCATTGAGCAGAACAGACCTTACCATGGAGGAAAGGGCAGAAATAAGATATACGCAATCGCTCCTGAACCTAAGCATGAATGATGCTGAAAACGTAAAGGCGTACTTGAAGCAGAAGTACGACACGGCAAGTTTCTTTAACACTTTGTTGAAGGCAAGTCAGTATGCGCTGATGTGCGATAGTGCTGACATAGCTCCCAACGAGAAGGGTAAGGTTAAGCCACGCTTCCGCGAGAAGAACCGTGCGGTATTGCTAACGTATCGTCCCAACATCTATGCTGGTGGAAGGTTCTATCTGCGAAAGAATGATTTCAAAGCCGCATTGCCATTCTTCACCCTGTACATTGATATGCTCGATGAGCCTTTGCTCAAGGATGACGTCTCGCTCTTAGGCGACACTATCCTGAAGCGAAGCTACTTCTATGCCACGTTGGCGGCATATAACAACAAGATGCCAGAGGTAGCGCTGAAGTATATCGACTCGGCCATTGAGGGAAGTGAACAGGAACGCCGTCCCAGTTTGCAGGAGTACAAGGTGCGTTGCTATCTGGCTTTGGGCGATTCGGTAAACTGGCTGGACGCTCTTTATGATGGTTGTGAGTATTATCCACAGCATGACTATTTCTTTACCAACCTCGTAGAGAACTTCGTAGAGAAGAAGCAATATGACTACGGATTGGAATTGGCCGACACGATGCTGAGCCGTGTGCAGGACATTCCTTTATACTGGTATGCCAAGTCGCTTATGTATTTGCATAAGGAAGACTGGACGAAATGTGTGGAGATGAGCGACTCCACCTTGCGACGCGATTCTGTACATGTCAACGCGTTGCGCAACAAAGGTGTGTCGTTGCTGAACCAAGCTATGGAGTATGCTGAAAATGCCAGCTATGACAAGAAAAGCGCCAAAAGCCGACGCGACAGACGTGTGGTACAGGAAATGTTCCAAAGGGCTCTGGGGCCTTTTGAGAGGTTGCGCGGCATGGCTCCCGACAAGTCATCACTATGGGCAGCACCATTGTACCGCATTTACCTCAACCTGAATATGGGAAAGGAGTTTGAAGAAATAGAAGGGATACTCCGGAAGGATACTTCCAGCCCTTGAATGTCTGTCAGCATTTCACATATTACTAATAATGAGAGTGTCGCTTGATGCCTTTGCTCCTCAAATCACAAGTATTGGGCATTATTACCACTCCATGCCGAGAATCGAATTATAATACATCACTTTACTGAAAAACCTTCATTCATTGCGTAGAATAATTCTCATACTTAATTTCTTGTTTCTTTTGATATCCTGTGGCAGGGTGTCGAAGGAGGAACGGGAGCTGGTTGACTCGCTCTGCCAGCAGTCGTATCGTATGAGGTATGCAGACATAGACAGTTGTGAGCACCTGGCACAACGTGCCTATAATGAGGCTGCTGACTATGTGGATGGCAAAGCCCGTGCGCTCAACAGGTTGGCCTATGTGCATTACCAACGTATGGATTATGACGGTACCCTTTGTCTGCTCGACAGCGTGTGTGAGCTGAGCAGCAACCACATCACCTTGCTTTGTGCCAGCGTGATGCGGATGAAGGTGTGCCAGCGCATAGGCGATGGTGAAGGGTTCTACGAGAGTCGTAGCAAGGCCAACAGGCACCTGAAGCGCATAGCCGAGGATATGGACATGGTGACGGGAATAGATCTTGCTGATTACGAATACGCATGGTCGGAATATCACATCATATCCTCCACATACTATTATTACCAGGATCAGGATTCTCTTGCCAAGGCAGAGATATTCACCTTGTATCCCGACATAGAAGAGATTGGTGATACGGCTCAGTTGTTATACTATTATTATATGCTGGGTTCCGGTGGACTTGTCGATGGATCGTATGAAGCCGTGGCTATTGATGAGTTCCGCTATCTGATAAACTGCTACAGCATGGCCAGACGTACTGGTTACATCTATTTTGAGGCCAATGCCTTGCAGGCTTTGGCATCGCGCTTGAAGAACCCACACGACAGGGAGATTATCTTCGGGTCGGATGCTGAGTCCATGATGGTATTGCTGGGACAGCACATGAGTTGGATGCCCGAGAACGTGATGCCGTCCGACAACCTCTTGCCATTGGCACTTGCCAAGCATTCCATCAGCTGTTTCAAGGACTACAAGGACCTTTTCCAGACGGCATGCGTGTATAGAACCATCGGTGAGATAGAAGCCTATAACGGCAACTATGAAGAGGCCCTTTCTGCGCTTGATAGTGCCTTGGCGTGTGTTGACAAGCATCACCAGATGTATTATCACAATCAGACAGAAGGAACAGACGGCGATAAGCTGCAGGCATATAATCCCGATACCAAGGCTGGGGTTAGCATAGAGCGGAGATGGATAGAAGACCCCGGGATAAATACCGTACCCGAATGGATGGCAGGCATTCGTCAGCAATTGTCTATGCTGTTTAGTGCCATGGACAACAAGCTGGCAAGCGACTATAATCGCAACATCTATCTTGACATTCTTGAAAGCACATCACAAAACCTTGAGATGGAGAGCCGTATGCACGAACTGCAGTCGGAGAATGCTGTGCAGGCACGTTTGTTGTGGGCTGTAGGCGGACTCTTTGTGCTGTTGCTTCTCTGTATCATCTATTTCATCCTGAGCCTGAAACGGCACGAATACGGCAACAAGAACGTAGGTAGCGACAAGCGCATTCTGAAGGGTGACAAAGCCAAGGTAGAGGAGTTGATAGGCGAGTTGGAAGAGGCACAAGAGAACTGTGAAGTTAGCAAGATGCGTATTTCGCAGAATAAGACGCACAACTCAGAGAAGCGTGCCAAGGTGTCGCTCGTTCAGGCTGTGGTGCCCTTCCTTGACCGCATTATCAACGAGGTGAACCGTATGAAGCGACAGGGAAAGGCTGATGACGATCAGTTGCAGTACGTTTCTGAACTCTCAGAGCAAATCATCGACTATAATGACATACTTACGGAGTGGATCAAGATGGAGCGTGGTGAGCTTTCGCTAAAGATATCCACCATACAGCTGTCCAAGCTTTTCTCGATACTTGAGCGCGGGCATTTTGCCTATGACCAAAAGGGTGTGAAGCTTAATGTCGTGAGTACGGAGCTAAACGTGAAAGCTGACGAGGCATTAACACTCTTCATGCTCAATACGTTAGCTGATAATGCACGCAAGTTCACACCTTCGGGTGGTAGTGTTACCATCAGCGCTGAGGCTACTGACGAATATGTAGAGCTAAGCGTAACAGATACGGGTTGCGGATTGAAGGAGGAGGATGTTGACACCATACTTAATAATAAGGCGTATGATGCCACGAAGATAGGTGTTGACGACAATGCTTCGGCCAAGCAGAACAAGGGCTTTGGTTTCGGCCTTATGAACTGTAAGGGCATTATTGAAAAGTACAAGAAGACCTCCGCATTGTTCCGCGTATGCTACTTTGGCATAGAAAGCGAAGTGGGGAAGGGCAGTCGCTTTTTCTTCCGCTTGCCTCGTGTGATGATGCTCATCTGTGCTTTCTTTAGCGCAATGTGCATGTCGGCACAAACCTCTCCCAACGAAGAGGATGCTCAGCATTACTTTGACCTGGCCGTGGAGTGTAACCTGGATGGTAGTTACGAGGATGCATTGGCGTATGCAGATAGTGCCTTGCTATCGTTAAACCCCGACTTGGTGCTGTATCACGAAGCAAATATGAATATGTATGAACCCATGGACATCATGGCTTTCAAGCAAGGTCTTAAATGGGATTTCCCTTTGCTTATCAGGATACGTAATGAGGTAGCCATTTCTGCCTTGGCTTTGCACGAGTGGGATCTGTACACATACAACAACCGCATCTGCATCAACCTGCATAAACTGTGCAATCAGGATGCTACTTTGCCCTTTTATTGCGAAGAATTGTCGAAGACGCAATCGGCTTCCCGACAACTGACGGCTGTGTTGGCTTTCATCAGCATCATTATCATCTTCTTTGTCTATATGGTGTTCCGTGGTCGCAAACGTGTGGCCAGTAAGATTGCCTCAGAACTGCAATCCAAGATAGAGCAAACCAACGATATGCTCAGCCACTACCGTTTTGAGGAAAATCGCTTGTACGTGCAGAATCAAGTGATGGATAACTGCCTGAGTACCATAAAGCATGAGTCGATGTACTATCCTTCGCGCATCAAGCAGTTGGCCGACCGTATGCTTGAGAACCGTTCTGCTACGGCAGAAGATAGTGCAAGCCAAACTGCCGACATCAAGGAGATGGTTGAGCTTACTGCCTATTATAAGGAACTCTACACCCTGCTTAGCAGTCAGGCAGAACGTCAGGTAGCCCAACAGAGTTTCCGCCGTGAGCAGGTATTGGTGACAGACATGTGTTCGATGGCAAAGCGTGAGTTTGCAAGTATTCTGCGAAAGAATCAGCTTGACATGCAGTTTGATGTATTGGGAGAAGGTGTCTGTCAGAATATCTCGGTACATGCCGATTCTATCTTGCTTACCGAACTGTTCAGACAGTTGTTCCGCTATTTCTTCACTATGTATCGGGATGCCGAAAAGGTTGAGATACATGTGGAACCCTACCAGGGATTCCTGAAGTGTTCGTTAAAGGCAGACACAATGCACTTCAGCGAAGATGAGGCTCACAACCTTTTCTATCCTGACAGCCGGCGCATAGCTTTGCTTATTGTCAAACAAATCATCCGTGATTTTGATGCAATGGGTAATAATCCAGGCTTACGACTTGTAGCCGATGAAGATGCAATCTGGTTTACGCTTTTAATTTGCAATACATAGTATTATTAATTCACAATTCATAATT
>JAKSLO010000151.1 GCA_024401185.1 Bacteroidaceae bacterium
AAGTGGAAGGAGACCCGTATGAAGTGGCACCAGAACCTGGGCTTCGGTGCAGAGAACTATCGTTTCCACGATCATGACAAGTTGGCTCACTATGCCAATGCAGCTACCGATATCGAGTTCCACATGCCTTTCGGCTTCAAGGAGGTAGAGGGTATCCACTCTCGTACCAACTTCGACCTGAGCCAGCATGCTAAGTATAGCGGCAAGAAGATTGAGTACTTCGACCCCGAGCGCAACGAGAGTTACACTCCCTATGTTATCGAGACTTCAATCGGTGTGGACCGTATGTTCCTCTCTATCATGTGTCACAGCTACGAAGAGCAGCAGCTGCCCGATGGTCAGACTCGTACCGTGCTGCACTTGCCTGCAGCCCTCGCTCCCGTCAAGCTCGCTGTATTCCCCCTCACCAAGAAGGATGGTATGCCCGAGAAGGCACAGGAGATTATCAACGACCTGCGTTTCCACTTCAACTGCAAGTATGAGGAGAAGGATCAGATTGGCAAGCGCTACCGTCGTATGGATGCCATCGGTTGCCCCTACTGCGTAACTGTTGACCAGCAGACCTTGGAGGACAACACCGTTACCCTTCGTGACCGTGACACCATGGAGCAGAAGCGCGTAGCCATCAGCGAGTTGCGTGGCATCATCGAGGACAAGGTAAGCATCACCAGCCTGCTGAAGAACTTGCTGTAACCTTGTTTCTAAACAGTTTTTTATATAACTTATGCTAAATCAACTGAAATCTCTGCTGCGTGCTGCACGCCATGCATTTGTTTCCCTGCCTTGTGCAAAAGTGGGGGCGGGTGCTATGGCAATGCTATTCGTAGCTTCCTGCTCTGAGTCGGATGGCGCATGGGATCCCTATGCCGATTGGCAGTCGCGCAACGCGGCTTGGTATGAGCAAATCTCTGCTACTGCCAGTCAGGCTATTGCCAAGGCCAAGGCGCAGTACGGCGATGCGTGGGAAGACCATTGCGAATGGCGTCGCTACAAGAGTCTGTGGAAGTCTGCCAAGTATGACAGCAAGCTCGCTACCGACTCTATCTGTGTGCAGATTATCAAGAGAGGTGAGACCGGAGAGAATGCCATTTCACCTTATAGCACAGACACGGTTCGTGTCAACTATCGTGGCTTCTTGATGCCTACGCAGTATGAGGCTGCCGATGGCACGCTGTTTGAGGATTCCTATGTTTTTGACCAGTCGTTCATTGGAGACTTAGACCCTGCTACAGCGGCTCCCTCTTTGATGGGTGTTGGTGGGAGGACAATAGAGGGATTCTGTACTGCCTTGCAGTATATGGTGCCTGGTGATGAATGGAATGTGTATATCCCCCAACAGCTTGCCTATGGTTCAAAGGCAAACAATTCTATACCTGCCTACAGCACGCTTAAGTTCCACTTGAACCTTACTGCGGTTTACAGAGCTGGAAGCGGAGTACAGTCTTGGAAATAGCCCCCTAACCCCCGACTTTTGGCTACGGTCAAAATGTAGGGAATAAGAGCAATGTTGAAATAACAAACTTGTTATATAGAAGTATTTTCGTGATTTAACATTCGTAAGCAATAAAAAGACGGGTGGACATGTGCAAAATGTCCACCCGTCTTCTTTATGTTTTTTTGCTTCTGGTCAGTATTGTGGGAAAAGTTCTTATTCCACATCCCACTCATACAATCCTGCCGAGTTGTCATCAGGCAAGTCCACTTCCATCTTCAGAGCCTTAGTGATGACGGGTTGGAAATGTATGGTGTTCGTGTTGTCCTTCTTGACGGTGTAGGCATCGATTACCTTCACGGGTTGCCATTGGTTGTTGGCATCCATATAGAAGATGCGCCATGCCTTGGGAATGCGACATCCGCCCCAGGGACCGTCATCGTACCAATACACACCAGTTGAACTGATGCTTGTTTCGGTGGGCAGGTCATATTGCAACCATTCAGTACCGCCTTGTTTAGGCCACCAATGGTAGTAAGGCACGCTCTTGTCATTGGAACTCTTGGGCAGCAAGCCATCGTTGACGGAACCCATGGCAGCTGTACGTGTACTGACGCTTAACTTGCTTTTGGAGGCAAGTGTGGCAGGCTTGGCAGGTGTCGTGGCACGGAGTTCGATGGGAAGCCATACAAGCATGCGACCACTACCTCTGTGGTTCCATGCGTAATAGGGAATGAGGTTGAGGGTTACATCCTTGGCTACAAGACGTCCTTCTTCATTATAGTTTAATGTCTGTCCGGATGTACTCAGTCCCTGGAACTGGTAAGTGTGCATGCCGTTGTCGGCCTTGATAGTCATCTGGCTTTCCTTTGTCTTAAACTGGGGTTTCTGGTTCAGAAGTAATGAACCAAGGTCGAAGTCGTTGTCGGCAAACTCAGCGCAATATACGATAGGACCACACTCTATGGAAACTCGGCCACGGTCAGCCTCCACGGCATCAAGTGCCGTGACGATGCGAGGTTGCATGTCAAGATGCAGGGTGACCTTGTCACCTTTCTTCCACTTACGTTTGATTCCAAAGTAACCTTGCTGCAAATCGGCTTCAACAGGCTGTCCGTTTACGGTCACACTGTAGTTGAGCTGCTTGTTGTCGGCATAGGAGTACAAGTCGCTGGGTACTACCTGACCACGTACCCAACCAGGAATGCGGAGGCGGAGGTTGAACTCGCTGGCATTTGTCTTGTCGATATTGACGTGAATATCGCCTTTCCAAGGATATTCGGTTTGCTGGCTGAGGGTAACCTTCTTGCCGCCGACGGTAAGGTCGGCCGTATTGGAACAGAACAGGTTGACGAATACATCATTGTTCTGCACCTGGTAGAAATACCCTGGTACGCTGGGAATGAAGCGTGCAATGTTGCTGGGACAGCAGGCACAGCCAAACCATGCTTGTCGCTGATGTTGCCCCATTGACTCCAATGGATTGGGGTAGAAGAAGCGTCCACCGTCCAGTGAGACACCGCTAATGACGCCATTGTAGAGAGAGCGTTCCAAGGCATCATAGTATTTTGATTCCCCGTGCAACAGGAACAATCGGTAGTTAAGATATACTTGCGCAATGGCAGCACAGGTCTCACAATATGCACTCATGTTGGGCAGTTCGTAGTTGTCCCCGAAAGCCTCACCGCTTGAAGTGGCACCTACACCACCCGTGATGTAGTATTTCTTGCTCACAATGTTCTCCCAGATGCGGTCGATAGCCTTGATGTATTCCTTATCGCCTGTTAGTGCGGCAATGTCTGCCATACCAGCATACATGTAGCCTGCGCGTACGGCATGGCCTACTGCCTCATCCTGTTCTGTGACGGGTTTGTGGCTTTGTGAGTAGGTGTCCAACCGATGATAGTAGCCATCTTTGTCGAATAGTCCGTTACGTGTCTGTCGCCATTCAGGGTCCTTCTTTCCACGCTTGTCGAGAAAGAATTTGGCCTCTTCAAGATATTTCCTGTTGCCGGTTGCAATGTAAAGTTTGGCAAGCCCCATCTCTGCTATCTGGTGACCAGGCACTACGCTGGCTTGTCCTGCCTTGTCGCCTACTTCGCGACAGATGCAGTCAGCGTACTTGATGGCAACATCCAGGAAGTTACGTTTTCCTGTGGCATAGTAATGTGCCACGGCAGCTTCGCACATGTGACCGAGGTTGTAAAACTCGTGTGAGAGGTCTTCCACACGTTCCCATCGTTTAGTACCTGCCCATTCGTGCGGATGCTGTGGGTTTTGGGTGCGTGAGGTGTATAAATACCCGTCGGGTTCTTGTCCTGAGGCAATGACTGCCACCACGCTGTCAACATATTTGTCCAGACGTCCTCCCTTGAACGTGGCGTTGGGGTATGTCTGTAGCAAGTAGCTGGCTCCCTCGATAGTCTTGTAGGGATCGGTATCGTCAAATGAGAAAGTTCCACTTTTGATAGTGAACACCTTACTGGGATCCTTAATGTGCTCTGCAGCGTTGGAGAAGTTAGTGTATCGACCCGTCTCCTCGCTTTTGGAGAAGGCAAGGGGTATGGTTACATCCTGGCTGGCTTGTAGTCTTTGCCCCCAGAATGTGTTGCCAGCAATGTGTACGTGGATGAATGACACGGGGGTAACGGGGTATCCACCCGAACTGTTTTCCTTTGCTTTTGTCTGCGCAGAAGCGGAAATGGAGGCTGCAATGGCCAATAAAGTTAGTATGCTTTTCATTGTCTGTTGGAGGGTTAATAATTTATTCAATTTTCGCAAGCTTCGCATGCTTCTGTATTAGGGAGTTAAAGAATTCAAAAGTCTTTAACTCCTTTTACTCCTTGATATTTTTTAACTCCCTATACATACGAAACTTGAATAATTTAATTGGTATGTCAAATTGCATGTAATCCATCTGTGTCAATGGTGATAAGTCTCTTTTTGTAGAGGTCACCCACAGCTTTCTTGAAAACCTTTTTACTGACGCCAAAAGTATCGTAGATATCTTCTGCTGGTGATTTGTCACCTAATACTGTATGGCCGCCATTGTCCTTGATGTATTGCAGCAAAGTGTCACTAAAGTCCTCTACGGCAGCTTGCCCTTTTCGCGAAAGCATGAGGTCGAGCTTGCCATCGGGGCGAATCTGTGAGATGTATGCTTTTGTCTTGTCGCCTGTGCGGAGGTTGCGGAACACTTGGTCGTCATAGAGCAGTCCACCGTAACGGTTGTTGACGATGACCTTTAGTCCAAGTTCGGTCTTTTGCCATACAAGCACCTCAACCTCATCGCCTACGTGGTAGGGTGGGTAAGTGGTGTCGATGTATCGGTCAACCTTTGCACTTGCCATTATGCGATAGCTGTCTTCATCGAGGTGTACGTGTACGATGTAGCTGTGGCCTTTCGTCATCTTCATCTTTTGTTCACGGAAGGGGACGAAGAGGTCCTTCATAGGCCCCCAATGCAGGAAAGCACCAAAGTTGTTCACCCAAGCCACCTCAAGGAATGCAAAGTCACCCACTTGGGCAAGTGGCATTTCTGTGGTGGCAATAATCTTTTCATCTTGGTCAAGATATAGAAAGACCTCAATCTCTTGTCCGATTTTCAGTCCTTCTGGCACATATCGGGTGGGTAAGAGGATCTGCCCTATTTCACGCCCTCCGTCAAGATACATGCCGAAGTCAACTTTCTTTACCACTGTCAGGGTGTTTGTTTTACCTAATTTTATCATATACACTAAATATGGTTTATCTATTTTT
>JAKSLO010000152.1 GCA_024401185.1 Bacteroidaceae bacterium
AAATTGACGAAGAACCGTTTTCGTTTACACAATTGGCAGGATATTAAGACAACAGAAATTGTCAATGAGGATGGAATATTCTGCAAATAAATTGATTATACTCAAACGATTGGAAACCCCAGCAAAGGAGAAATTGGCAGAAGATTTGGTTGGAAACAAAAAAAACATTATATTTGCACATTGAAAAAAAAGAGCCATGAACGACATAGAACGATTCGTTAATATCTTTAATGAAAAAAGGTGCGTTAAGCTTATAGCACATAACACCCAAGTGCCATTCTCCATGAAACAGGTCATCTATCTGGAGGATGCCTACGAACCACGCATAAACGACTACATCATAGCACACTACCAGGAACTACAAATACGTTTCAGGCAGCGTGACCTTGAGTTCGTGTACATACCCACCACCCTACTAACCCCAGAGCAGATGGAGTACTGGGACCCTGCACATTGCATCAACAGTCCCATTCAGCTACGCACGTCCATGCTCTACGATGTCATGCAGGCAGAGATCATCGCCGGACAACTGCCCGCCATCATGTTGTGCAAGAAGATAAACAACGATTCTCACCTGCTTTGCGGAATCACGATTGACAAGAGCAAACCGGAAGAGGCATTCAATCGTTTTTTCTCTATCATAGACCCTTCTCCATCTGAAAAGGATTATAATATAGATACCTATTGCGCTGATTGTTGTTGTTTTGAACTTAATGTAGAGGAAAGAGAAGAGGCCTTTCACGCATTTCAGAAAGAAGAACGTACAAATTGTGAGCACTCATCCAAAAGAGAACATAGTATATCTCTTCGCTCCCTCAAAAAATCAATCTTCAAGTTAAATGCCAAAATTGACAGTAGTGCGTTAGAAGAAACCGCAGAGCCAGAACTGACGGATGAGGAGGAAAAGCTTGTCAGCGAAATACAGCGCAACCTCGAACTGCTGCGTTCGCACGGACTCTCGGAGAGCGTATTGGAGAAGATCTTTGCCCCTGCAGTCAAGCCAAGTCGCATGCTTGTGATGAAAAACGGCACCATCATGCTGCCCGACTACAAAAACCGCATCATCGAGATGATTCCACTCGACAAAGTGCTGTACCTGCTGCTACTACGACACCCCGAAGGCATCTTCCAGAAAGACCTCTCCGACTATATTGAGGAGATGAAGGAGCTGTACTGCCGCATCAACGATGGCTTCCTGCCCCAACGCGCCCTGAAAGGCATACTCAGCCTTGCCAATCCACTCAGCAACTCGTGCAACGAAAAGATTTCACGCATCCGCAACGTCTTTCTCAGTCACTTTCAGCCAGCCATTGCCGCCTTCTATACCATATCAAGCGGACGGGCTGAGGCACGACGCATCCCTCTCGACCCAGGACTTGTGGAATGGGAATAGCCTGTGAGAAGGGGGACTGCAAAAAAGATTCTGACACAGCAAGCAGTTTTCACATTAGCCTTGCCCAACAGATTGGTCATGCCAGCAAAAACGGAAACAAAATGCATATTTCTTTACACGATAAGTTATCCAACGTCCAATCCACAGGCTGAAACACACAAAAAAACAGCGTCCGAACGGGAAAACGCAGTTGTGATTAATTAACAATTTACCACCCCGATTTATGACGCGAACCCCCGTTTTTGGCGCGTCCACATGCCATTTCATACAAAAAAGGCTATTTTTTTAAGTTTTTTTTAGCAATTCCTGAAAAAAAGAAATAAATTTGCATCAATAAACGTAAAGCAAAAAGCTGAACGAAATCTAATAACATGAAAACTTTACCTCTTTCGGCATTCGCCCATCAGGCAGATGACCGCGAGTAGGAATTGAATTCTGTTAAACTGAAATATTGACAAGGACCCGACTGACCCGACTAAAAGCAAATTGGTTTTCTGCTATCGCCAAGGTCCTATCCGCTTAATAAGGAATAAAGGAATAAATGAACAAAGAGAAAAACATAAAGAAGTATCTGTTGAGCATACTTGCTGCATTTGCGCTTTGGCTTGTTGACACAAGCGCGACAGCACAGGTTGTGCCCGACTCATTGTTCTTGAAAAATTCCAGACCTATTATATTTAAGGTAAACAAGACAAAAGTGCAGAGAAGAGACTCCATCTGGATTACCGACACACTTTTCCCACTTCTTAACTCTATTGGCCCCAGCGGTGTGCTTGTGGGTCGTTCGGCAGCCTCTCCTGAGGGTCCCTACAACAATAACGTGCGACTTGCCAAAGGCCGTCGTGATGCTGCATTCAGATACCTCAAGAAGATGGGCTTTGACGTCAGCAGAATCATCTTCAAGGCCGTGCCCGAAGACTATGTGCTGCTGAAGTACATGATGAAGGAAGCCAACGATCCCGACTACCTAACCGTGCGCAAGATCATTGACGAGAACGACGGAAAGCCTGCCGTTATCAAGCAGTTGCTGAAGAAACTCGACGGTGGCAAGCTGTGGAAGCGAGTGCTCAAGGTGTACTATCCTGAACTGCGTGCCGTACGCATCATGGCAGCCGACACGAACGAGCGCCATGTGCCCAGCCTCTTCGACCACTATGAGGAGTTCCCCGTCCCCACCCCACCGACGATGAAGATCGACTACAACATCGGTCAGGAAAAGGTGGAAGAGGAGAACCAGTATGACGACAAATACAGACGCGAGATGCTCTCCGTCAAGACCAACCTGCTGGAATGGGCTGCCTACATACCCGGCTATGGCCAGTGCCCCTTGCCCAACGTGTCCATCGAGTACTATCCCCGTCACGGACACTTCTCACTGGGTGCCTCATTCGATTGCCCCTGGTGGATTGGCAACACCACCAACCATAAGTACTTCGAGTTGCGCAACTACACAGTTGAGGGACGCTACTACCTGCGTAACAGCGACTTGAGCTATGTGGATCACAAGGCAGCCTTCAAGGGCCTGTACTTCTCGGCATACGGCAATACATTCCTCTACCAGATTGGCTTTAACGCCAACAAGGGATGGATTGGCGAAGGTGTCGGAGCCGGAGCTGGACTTGGTTACGTAATGCCACTGGGACGCAAGCAGCATTGGCGCGTTGAGTTCGGTGCCACATTCGGATTCTTCTGGACCAAGTACGACCCATTCGTCTATGGATGTCCTGTGGAGAAGATAGAGGACGGCCTTTACTATTACAACTACACAGGCGACGCAGACCTGTTCAAGAAGCGCCAGCATCGATTCATGTGGCTGGGTCCTACACGCGTGGGCGTCAGCATCACTTACGACTTGCTTTATCGCAAGAGAAAGGAGGTACGTAATGAATATTAAGAATTACATGAGAGCAGTAATGATGGTGGCCATCATGCTTCACATCGTACCTATGACATTCGTTTCGTGCGAGCGTGTACCACCTCTTCACCTGCATCGCGACCGCCACATCGATATCGTAATGCCCATCATCAACCTCGACCTCGACGTGTATTGGGATTATTACACCAACCTGGAGGCTGACTGGAGAGACCAATGGACCTACGGATGGGACTCTATCGACAACAAGCTGTTCGGCGAACTGGGATACACACCACCTACAGCGTTCGACATCCGCCGTTACTATCTGGCTTACAACCAATGGTCTGCGCACACCAGCGTTGACAACTTCCACATCAAGGGCAACCGTCTGCGCACTACGTACGACTTCGGTTATTACGACATCCTGGCCTGGAACGACATCAAGACTCCCGATGGTGTGCAGAGCATCATCATCGACGAAAAGTCCTCGCTCGACTCGGTAGTGGCCTACACCAACACGAGTTTGGCACCAGCCGTCAACCAGGCATACGCAAAGGCACCGGCATACCTCAGGGCATTCTATCAGCCCGAAGAGCTCTTCGCCGGATATGAGCGCAACATCTATGTGTCGGACAACCTCGACGACTATGACTACTACGATGAGGAGACCAACACATACTACAAGAACCTGACGATGGAGCTGTACCCTCTCACCTACATCTATCTCACCCAGGTGCGCCTGCACAACAACAACGGCAGAATCAACGGCGTGGATGGAGAGGCTAACCTCAGCGGTATGGGACGAAGCGTAACGCTCAACAGCGGTATTGCAGGCAAGGATGCCATTTCCGTTCACTACAACATCCGCTTCAAGCGCAATTGCACCATAAAGAGTACGGGCGAGAAGGTAGATGTGGCTGGTGGACGATGCCTCACATTCGGTATTCCCTGTCAGAACTCATCGAGAGTATCGCGCGCATCGGATGTCATGGATGAGGAACGTCACTTTATAGACGTCAACTTCATCTTCTACAACGGTAAGGACTCCACCTTCGTGTTTGACGTGACCGACCAGGTAAGAAAGCATTACAAGGGAGGCGTGCTGACAATCGACCTCGACGTGGACAGCATCAAGATACCCAGTACCTCGGGCGGTTCGGGCTTCAATGCACAGGTTGAGGACTATGAATACAAGGAGTTCGAATTTGAATTGTAAATCAATATATATTATAAATAAAAGTAAGTTTAATTTTTAAAAACAACTGCTTATGAAGAATTATTATTATTTAGCAGCCGCGCTTGCCATAGCAAGCTGCTCAAGCGACGAATTCATCGGCGATTCTTCTTTAACCAATGAGAGCGGAATGATCTCTTTCTCTCAGGGTGTAACCAAGATGACACGTGCTACCAAGACGGGGTTAGAGGCAGCCAACGAGCTCAATGGTCAGTTTACCGTCATGGGTACAAAGGGTAAGTACACCACCGACACCGGTGGCAAGCCCCTCATCGCTCAAGGTATTGTATTCGACAACTACAATGTGAAATTCCAGGCTGGCACAGCTGGTTCTACAGAAACAAACTCTGCAAACTGGGAGTATGTGGGTGGTACATCATCAGCTGTCACACCAACAACCCAGACCATCAAGTATTGGGACTATAGCGCCGACCACTATGACTTCATCGCAGTAAGTGGTGCATCTGTAAAGCCCATTACTCCTAAAACAGCAACCTATTCTGTAGGTGGTGCCTACACCTTCACAGGTGGTGCCAAGATTGCAGACATGGTCACCGTTAAGCCTGAGGATTACAACAAGACAGTAACCTTCACCTTCAAGAACTCTGGTTCACAGGTTAGTCTCGGTTTCTATGAGACCATCCCCGGCTACTCTGTAAAGGACATCAAGTTCTACGACAACTTCACAAGTGC
>JAKSLO010000153.1 GCA_024401185.1 Bacteroidaceae bacterium
CACGGGTCCGGGGGTTCGAATCCCTCTCTTTCCGCCACCTAAAAAAGAAAAAGCTTCACAAGTTTTCTTGATGAAGCTTTTATTATTTTACAAAGGTGTAAAAATGACGAAACCAATTCGGTTCTTTTAGCAAGCGAATGCCCAACACTCACAATCAATGCAAGATTGTTCTCGGTTTCATTATCTTGGCGGCAACAGCGTAACACAAATCCACAATCCAAGGAGTGTTGGAGCAAAGGTTGTGTTTCCAACGGCCCTGCCAACGACGCTTCCACTTGAACGACAACCGTTTCACGACCTGACTCGGGTCTGGCATGTCATCCGAAAATTCACCGTAAAGAATCTCGTTCACAACACGTTCACGCAACGTCTCATCCGAAGAAACGCCAAGATACGGACAAGTATATCCAAGATAAGTTTGCATAATACCCGAAACCGTTTCCACGAAAGGCGTCATACCGAATGTATCGTAGATTTCCTTGATTTTGTCCCAATGCACCTGTTCCCCATCATGTTGCAAAAACAGCATCCAATCCACCAGATGTCGGACACTGATATGTTCCGCAGCGAAATGTCCTGCCATGTGACGCATCAAAAACAATGCGTTGAAATCGGGAGAATTCACCGGCAACGCTTTCAGCAACCGCTCGTAGTCCTTAGCATTCCTGCTGCCATATTGCGGGATAAAATCGAAATGATTCTCCACGTGTACCCCCGCAAAATCAAAAGTAGTGTGATGATGAATGTCGCGATGGACCTGCAACCCCAGTTCTTTCTCCACCCAGTCATCTCCTACTTTCCAAGCTGGTTCCTGTTTGGATTCTTTCTCGGCATACGACAGAAAGATGTCCAAATCCGAGAAAGTGCGCAGTTCCGGCCTTGGGTAGTAATGACAGAGACGGAAACCCTTAAGGAAATCGACCTTCAGTTGATGTTTCGCAAAAAACATTTGCAACTGTTGCGCCACCTTCCTTTTGTGGTGGAATTCCGACAATGCGACGCCTTGCATTGCCACAAATTGGAGGCAACAATCCTCCGACGGTCGCACCAATTCAGGCAGCCGTCCCACCTGTTCCGCCACGAGTGCAGCGATATTGTGTCGGCACGCCAACGAAAACAATTCTTGCCATTCCGCTTCCGACAATTGGGGACAATTCTCAATGGAATCTCGCCCCAACGCAGCACGGACCAACAAAAACAACAAGTTTTTCACAAGATTATGCATACTCAAGTACGAAAACGATGACGAAAACGAATTGTCAATGCCACATAGACTACAACCTTACTGTAGAAATCAAAGCAAAAAGTTGACGTTGAATATCGACATTTTTCAAACGAATACTCTCATAAACATCATC
The DNA here is from genome assembly GCA_024401185.1 of Bacteroidaceae bacterium. Lineage (GTDB taxonomy): Bacteria > Bacteroidota > Bacteroidia > Bacteroidales > Bacteroidaceae > Physcousia. Next base: position 1,359 of record JAKSLO010000153.1, read on the forward strand.
CTCAATATAGCCCACATTCTTTGCTATCAACAACTGAGTTTCAACCTCGTATGCAGAACCCAAAGCCGTATCAAGAAACCTGGCGAACTCGACATCAGAAGGCTTTGCACAACCCTCTGCAATATTCGAACTGATACTAACCACAGCTCTCTGCAACTGATCACAAAGTCCCTTCTTCTCAAACGGCATGAGCAGTGAGAGCAGAGTCAAGTTTGCTTGAACTTTGCCGAGTCGCGATAGCCGAAGACGTAGTCAACCATGGCATACCATTGGTTATCTTATACACCTCAGTGGCATAATCCACAGCATCCTGCCACACCTTATAGTTCCTAAAATTCCTAGCTTTCTTATCCATAATGTTATGATCTTCTACACCTCCGGCACGAAAGACAAAATCACTACGTTATAAAATCGTCACACAACGAGCCCCCATCCTGACAACAGTTTTCGTCTTCGTTTTTCGTTTTCGTACTTCGTCCTACATGTTGATAGCTTCTTTTATGCACTCCACGATATAGTGTACATCGTCGTCGGTAACACAAGGTCCAGAAGGAAGGCACATACCCACCTTGAACAGATCGGTCTCGATACCATTGGTGTAGACGGGAGCACCGGCATACACCGGCTGCTTGTGCATCGGCTTCCAAAGCGGGCGAGCCTCGATGCCGGCTTTGTCCAAGAATACGCGCATCGCCTCAACGTTGGCATTCGGCTCGCAGTCGGTATGGGCCGACGATGCGGCATGAATCACGCCAGCCGCACCACCCACAGCACCGGTCACAATCGTCGCGTACGCATTCTCCTGCCCGCGGACATGAACCTCAGGATCAATGGTAATGGTGTTGAGCCAGTAGTTGCTGCCCTCGGCTGCCCAGTCCGGACCCTTATGGAACTCAATTCCGGGGATACCGGCAAAAGCCTCTTCATACAGGCTGGCAATGTGCCGATGGTGCGCAATATGGTCATTCGCAACCGTCATCTGCCCGATGCCGATACCCGCACAGATGTTGCTCATACGGTAGTTGTAGCCAATCTTCTCATGCTGGTAGTAGGGATAGCTCTCGCGATACTGGGTGGCATACATCATCACCTCACGCCACTCATCTTCGTTAGCGGTAATCAGAGCACCGCCACCGCTTGTAGTAATCATCTTGTTGCCGTTAAACGACAGCACACCATACTTGCCAAAGGTACCAAGAATCTGCCCCTTGTAATGAGAGCCGAAGCCCTCGGCAGCATCCTCGATGACTGGAATACCATACTTATCCGCAATAGTCATAATGCTTTCGCAATCATACGGCATTCCATACAATGCCACCGGAATAATGGCCTTCGGATACTTGCCCGTAACAGCCTTACGGTCCAGGATAGCCTTCTCCAGCAACTCCGGATCCATATTCCACGAATCCTTCTCAGACCCCACGAACACAGGCTTTGCGCCAAGGTAGGTGATAGGGTGGGAGCTTGCGCAGAACGTGAAACTCTGCACAAGCACCTCATCGCCAGCCTTCACACCGCAGTTGATCAGAGCCAGATGCACAGCCGCAGTTCCGCACGAAAGAGCCACCACACGCTTCTTCTGCCCCACGAACGCCTCCAATTCTGCCTCAAACTGATTCACGTTCGGCCCAAGAGGCACCACATAATTGTCAGCAAAAGCCTTCTTGATGTACTTCTGTTCAACACCATCCTCGCTCATGTGAGCCAGACACAGGTAAATTCTCTTATGATTTACATCCATTGTTATGAAATTTATATCGTTAATATCAATTTAGTATAGAGAGGAAAGAGGTTTGTTTGAGTAGAGAAGGTATAGATGGTATAGAGAGTTTTTTTAACTCGCTTGCGCTACACTCTTTACTTTCTTTCCCCTCTTTACTTTCTCTACCGTTCTACCACCTCCTCTACATCATATCTCCTCCCCCACAAACTCCACATTCTTTCCCAGCACCGTGGCGAAGATCATCTTGATATCGGTCCAAAAGGAATAGTGGTTGTAGTAGTAGAGGTTAGCCTTCGGTTTTCCTCCTCCTTGCAAGCCATAGCTCAAGCAAGCTTGGCTCTGGTCTTGCTTAAGTTCCTTTTCCTCTGTCGCGACTCGGCATAGCCAAAGCAAGTTTTGCCTCTGCTCTCGCTGCTCCATCGGTTCGTTCGTCGGTTGAGGCGGATCTTGTCGGGGTAGATCACCTCTTCGCCACAACCTGATATCCGCTTCCGCGACCATTGCCCACCTTCTCGATGAAACCCTCGGCCAACAGATCGGCAAGCGCCTTCTCCACCATAGCCTCACTGATGTCAGGAGCCACAGTCAGAATCTCGCGCTTCGTTATCTTGCCCAAGTGTCGGCTGATAATCTCCTTCACGCGCTCGCCCTTCGTCAGTTTCCTGTACGCCAGGTGTTCCACACGATCCTCAAACTCGCGATACGCCTTCACCAGCACACCAAGCATATAGCGCACAAACGGCAGATAGGTGTTCTCATTTTCGTGCCAACCCTTGCTGCTCTCCTGAAGCGTCTCGTAATACTGCTCCTTCGACTTCTCAATGAGCATCTCCACACTGATGTACTTGCCCACAATGAAGCCGCTCCTATACAGCAACAAGAGCGTCAGCAGACGACTCATGCGACCATTGCCATCGCTGAACGGATGGATGCATAGGAAGTCAAGGGCAAACATCATCGTCAGCAGCAACGGATCATGCCGCCCCTCGTCCATAGCCCTCTGATAAGCCAGACAAAGGTCGGCAACTGCCTGCTCGCACAGGAAAGCTGGCACAGGCTGGAACCTCACCTTGCGCTCGCCTTCGGCAGTCATTTCCTCTATGATATTGTCCGAAGTCTTGAATCCACCCACAGCCATTCCGCTGAACGCATACAGTTCCTTGTGCATCTGCAGGAGCGTATTCACACGAGGGGTGATATACTCATAGTTCTCGTGCACAATAGCCAACACCTCCCTGTAGCCGGCAATCTCCTCCTCACTACGGTTCCTCGGTTCCGACTTCTCGCGCACCAATTCCCTCAGTCGCTCGTCACTCGTATAGATACCCTCAATTCTGTTCGAAGCACCCGTACTCTGGATCTTAGCCACCTCCAACAACTGAGTCAGCACATCGGCCTTAGCCTCAACATACAGATCCTGCCTACCCTTGCATTCGCGCAAAGTTCCCAGCATCTGCACCACCTCAGGAGTCAACAACTCCTCCGGCTTATTTATGTATTCATATTCATGCATAACTTTCAGCATTTATGATTCGAGTGCAAAATTAGTCATTATTTGCCTAATGAACGAATCATTTGCATAATAACTGTGATTTGTTATGCAATTACGGTTAACAATAGTCAATTCTTAGTCAAAATGAGATCAAATCTCCTCCCCACCAAAATGCAACCCCTCACTTCTTCAAGCTTGCAAGGTATTCTTCGTGAAGGTGATAGTACTTCCTCATAAACACCACATACCCCACAGCCAGCACCACCAAGGCGCAAATCAAATACACCCAATGCACGAGCACCAGCGAGCAGTTGAGATACTGAGCAAGGGCCCCACAGCCCCAGACGAAGCCGAGGGACACCAGAAGCTGGAGGGCCATGTAGAGGCAGGACACGAGCGGGTGCGAGAGATGCAGCTCGTTGGCCATCAGCTGATAGGCGTGCTTGCGGTGGGCCTCACCGAGGTTCTCATGCAGCATGATGCGATGCACGATCGTCAGGCAGCCGTCAACGCCATAGACGAGCAGGAAGATGAGCCAGGTGATGTCGCCCG
>JAKSLO010000154.1 GCA_024401185.1 Bacteroidaceae bacterium
CGACAAAAACCAAGACTATGAAAAAGATTTACTATGTATGGTTGCTATTCTTCGTGATAGCCACCGCTTGTGCAAGGGCCGGTTCCCTGCAAGGAAAAACCGTGCTGTTTGTGTATGGTGGATGGGATGGTCACGACCCAAAGGATGTCGAGAGGTGTTTGTACGAACTGTTAATGCGCAATAGACTCGCCTGCCCACCTGCCTATCGAACGGTAACGTGGAAGCAACTCTGCTTCACCTCATATTTCACGTAGCATTGTTCCTGCTCCCTAAGATCGCGAAGCACCTCGCTGAGGACATACTTCAGCGTGTCATCACGCACCAATCTGCGTGCAGGTCCATCGGGAGGCGAAACGGTGTGAAAGCGCGTATAGCAAATGTCGAAAGTAGTGCCATAACGATGGCAACTCTCCTTGCTGGCATTCACGTTGGTCTTTGTAAGATGCTTTACATCCTCCTCACTTCGCAGGACAGAAGACACCACAATCTTGTGCAGCGGAATGCCCTTCACATAAAGCGAGTCATAAAAATTACGTCCTATGCGATTGAGCAGCACACTTGCCTTGGGAACCAGATAGGGGATGCTGTTCTTCATCCCTGCATCCATGTGGAAATAAGGTGACAATCCCACGTACACCAATTCGTCCTTCCGCTTCTCTGCCTCCTCGCGATTACGGGGAGGACGTACGCCATTCTTCTTGGCAGCCTTAATCTGCACGTCCTGCAAGTCGGGAAACGCCTTGGAATAGTTATAGACACCATTGATGGGATGAGGCTTGACATGGCCAGACGCTACAGCATCTTCCTTGTTTTGTTTTTCACCCAACGCAAGATTCTCTGCCGCTGCACGGGTTTCTATAGGGGAAGGAGTGGCCGAGCTGCCCATCTTAGGTTTAAACACCACCTTTATAAGCAACAAAAGCACAAATATCCCTAATGATATCTGGTAAAACTTATTAAGTTTTTTTATCGGATTATTCATTTTCAAAACAAAGTTAATGAAAAAGTGGGAAGTAACAAAAAAAATGCGTAATTTTGCGTGCAAATAGCAGACAAAGAACGCGAATGACAGAAAGACATATCGTTTTGGAGGATATTGACCCCGTGGTTTTCTATGGGGTGAACAATGTGAACATGCAGATGATTAAGGCGCTCTATCCCAAGTTGCGCATCGTGGCACGTGGCAACGTTATCAAGGTAATGGGCGACGAGGAAGAGATGGCACACTTCGATGAGAATATGCAGAAACTGCAGCAGCATTGTCTGAAATACAACCAATTGGGCGAGGAGGACATCCTGCACATACTACGTGGCGAGAAGACGAAGCGCGAAGGTGTGGAAGGAGTCATCGTGTATAGCGTGCAGGGCAAACCCATCACAGCGCGCTCAGAGAACCAGCAAAAGCTGGTAGAGGCTTACAACAAGTCGGACATGATATTTGCCACAGGTCCTGCCGGTAGCGGTAAGACCTATACCAGTATCGCCTTGGCGGTAAGAGCCTTGAAGAACAAGGAAATACGCAAGATCATACTCTCGCGCCCTGCCGTAGAGGCTGGCGAGAAGCTGGGCTTCCTTCCGGGTGACATGAAAGAGAAGATCGACCCGTATCTGCAACCCTTGTACGATGCCCTGGAGGACATGATACCCAGTTTGAAGCTTCAGGAGATGATGCAGCAGAACATCATACAGATTGCCCCATTAGCCTTTATGCGTGGTCGCACCCTGAATGATGCGGTCGTCATTCTTGACGAGGCACAGAACACTACCATGGCGCAAATCAAGATGTTCCTGACCCGAATGGGTATGAACACCAAGATGATCATTACTGGCGACATGACACAGATTGACTTGCCCCACGGCGTGAAGAGTGGTTTGCGTGACGCCTGCGAGGTTCTGAAAGGCGTGGAGGGCATCAGTTTCATCGAACTGGGAAGGAAAGACATCGTGCGCCACAAACTTGTGACGAGAATCGTAGAAGCCTATGACCGCGTAGACAAAGAGCGTAAAGCTGAGTGGGACAAGAAGCACCCCAGGCTTGAGCCCCGTTAGCCTGCCGAGAGGCTGAAACTCTACAAATCGAAATGGCTGAAACACCAGCCTCGCAACATCGACATATCGAATTGCCGAAACTTCGAAGCGCCGAATTATCGAGCTATCGAAGCATCGATCCATCGAAACCTCGATTCATCGAATTATCAAAACCTCGAGCCATCGAACTATCGTGCCATCGAAACCTCGACCCGCCGAAGCATCGAAACCTCGAATCCTCAACCCATCGAAACATCAAAAAAACAATTTAACAACAAATAATTATGAACGCATTAACTAAGACAAATTACAACTTCCCTGGTCAGACAGGCAAGTATTGTGGCAAGACACGCGACTGCTATTTCGTAGGTGACGACATTATGGTAATGGTTGCCAGCGACCGTATCTCGGCCTTCGACGTAATCCTCCCCAAAGGTATTCCTTTCAAGGGTCAGGTGCTGAACCAGATTGCTGCCAAGTTCCTTGATGCCACTACCGACATCTGCCCCAACTGGAAGTTGGCTTGTCCCGATCCTCAGGTTACCATCGGCGTAAAGTGCGAGGGTTTCAAGGTAGAGATGATCATCCGTGGCATCCTTACTGGTAGTGCATGGCGCGATTACAAGAATGGCTGCCGTGAGATTTGTGGCGTGAAGCTGCCCGATGGTATGCGCGAGAACGAACGCTTCCCCGAGCCTATCATCACCCCCACTACCAAAGCTGACGAGGGCCATGACCTCAATATCTCTAAGGAGGAAATCATCGCTCAGGGCATTGTCTCTAAGGAGGACTATGAAGTGATGGAGGACTACACCCGCAAGCTCTTTGCCCGTGGTCAGGAGATTGCTGCCAAGCAGGGTCTCATCCTCGTTGATACCAAGTACGAGTTCGGTAAGCACGATGGCAAGGTCTATCTCATCGACGAGGTGCACACTCCCGACTCTTCACGTTACTTCTACGCTGAAGGCTATGAGGAGAAGTTCGAGAAGGGCGAAGCACAGAAGCAGCTCTCTAAGGAGTTCGTTCGCCAGTGGCTCATCGACCGCAACTTCATGAACCGCGAAGGCGACGTAATGCCCGAGATTACCGATGAGTATGCCATGAGCGTAGCTGAGCGTTACATCGAGCTCTACGAAGGCATCGTAGGCGAGAAGTTCCAACCCGCTCAAACCGAAGGCGACATTGCCACACGCATCGAAAAGGCCGTAAACGAGTGGCTTAAAGAGAATGCATAATGCATAATTCACAATGCACGATTCACAATGATATTGCACAATGCATAATGTACAATGGTATAGCACAATGCATAATGCGCAATTAGGAAGACTGGCTGGTGAGTTGTCTTATCACGAGCTAATTATGAAGGCATAAGGGCTCGACGAAGTCGATTGTGAATCTTAATTATGAATTAAACAAAGTGTACGAACAAGAGAAGATAAATCCCTATTCTGCCGAAGGGGAGAAGCATGAACAGGTGGAGGCGATGTTTGATAACATCGCCCCCACTTATGATACCCTTAATCATACCCTCTCGCTTGGAACTGATAAGGGATGGCGACGCAAGGCCATAGACAGGTTGGGCGAATACCACCCGCAAGACATCCTCGACATTGCCACCGGCACGGGCGATTTTGCCATCCTGGCAGCCAATAGGATTGGAAGTAGGAAACTTCACGTGATAGGTGCCGACCTCTCTGAAGGCATGATGGCAGTAGGACGCAAGAAGGTAAAGACACTTGGTCTTGACCACGTCATCACCTTCCAGAAGGAGGACTGCTTGCACCTCTCGTTTGATGACAACCGTTTCGATGCCGTCACCGTGGCCTATGGTGTTCGCAACTTCCAGGACCTTGAAGCAGGACTCAGCGAGATGCTTCGTGTGCTGAAACCTGGTGGGCATCTGCTCATCGTCGAGCTCGCCACTCCACCACACTTCCCCATGAAGCAATGCTTCTGGCTCTACAGTCATGTGTGGATGCCTATGGTGGGTCGCCTCGTGAGCAAGGACAAACAGGCATACAAGTACCTGCCTGCCACGATGGAGGCATTCCCACAAGGCGAGGTAATGGAAGGCATTCTCAAGAAGGTGGGTTATGCCAAAGTGGAATGGAAGCGCTTCACCTTTGGAATCTGCACCATGTATCTGGCAGAGAAATAAGTAATTAGATAAACCTATACAAGACGCAAAACATGACAACAGATAACGAAACTTTTTCGCTTGGACAACCATGTTCCAACACAGAAGGCAAGATGCTGTATGGCCTCATTGGATATCCTCTTGGCCACAGCTTCAGCAAGAAATTCTTCACTGAGAAATTTGAGAACGAGGGTATTCATGCAGAATACAACAACTATGAGATACCCGACGCCACAATGCTGCTCGACGTAGTGAAGGAGAACCCCAATCTGCGCGGTTTGAACTGCACCATTCCCCACAAGCAGGCCATCATACCCTTGCTCGACGACATGAGCGAACAGGCCAAGAAGATCGGCGCTGTCAACGTGATTAAGATTGAGCGCCTTGATAAGGCCGACGAGACGGGCAAGGACTATAAACTGACAGGTTACAACAGCGACATCATCGGCTTTACCAATAGCATAAAGCCTCTGTTGCGTGCATGGCACACCAAGGCATTGGTATTAGGTACCGGAGGTGCTTCCAAGGCCATCTGCGTGGGACTTGAGAACCTGGGTATTGAATGGAAATATGTAAGTCGCCGCCCAGCCGAGGGACAACTGACATACGCCGACCTTACCTACGAGACGATGGAAGAGTACACCGTCATCGTAAACTGTTCGCCCGTAGGCATGCACCCTCACGTGGACGAGTGCCCCGACCTGCCCTATGAGCATCTTACCGAGCGTCATCTGCTCTTCGACCTCGTGTACAACCCCCTCGAAACCCTCTTCATGAAGAAGGGACAAGCGCAGGGTGCCGTGGTGAAGAACGGACTTGAAATGCTCCACCTGCAAGCCGTGGCTGGTTGGAAGTTCTGGAACAATCTTTAATTGAAGTATTCTGTCCCCAAGAGGAGGGTGTGTCAAAATGCTGGCACACCCTCTTTTCATAAACGAAGCCCCGACTT
>JAKSLO010000155.1 GCA_024401185.1 Bacteroidaceae bacterium
ATGCGGGTAAGCTCGTACTTCACTCCGCACTCTTCGGCCATCATGTGCTCTAAATCAATGAACTGAAGGTCGCGTATGCCAGAGTCATAGATAGGGAACGAACGGAAGCCAAGTTGCAACACTCCATCCTTAATCTTATAGTCGAACCACATGCTGATGGTTCTCTTCCATGTATCGCCTTCCTTTAGGTAAACGTTCTTGGTGAAAGTAGGATAATCCACATCAACCCCAAAATCATAGTATATAGTGTCATGGCATGACATTAACGAATCGACATGCGAAAAGCTGTATGAGTTTCCCTTGTACACAGGCACATAATCCATGCAATCCACTATGCCCATCCACTTGGTGTTTCTCAAACTGGCGCTAATCTTATCCGCAAGTTCTTGGCCCTGCTCTTGCCCGTTGTTCTGATTGGGTTCAATCTCATCGTTTCCACAACTGTAGAACGAGAAAGCTGCCACGCCCATCATGGCCATAATAAGTTGTTTCTTCATTTCGTTTTTTTTATTTCCCGCGGAAGATGAACCCGTCACAATCCGCAAGAAGGATATGAATAAATGATTGTAAATTTTGCTATGCAAATTTATGAAAAAGCCAACAATTCCATTTGTCAATGTGTACATTTGCACTTTCATATCGTACATTTTTTCTATTTATGGGGTGTAACGCGCATATAACCATTACTTATAATGCTATTTTCGCCACGAATAAGCAAAGAATCAAGAAAACATATTATCTTTGCACTCCAGTTAAAAATAGAATATGGAAATAGCAAGGAATCTATTCTGCTTTATGCCTTTCATGGTATGCCTGTGTTGGTTCATTATCTTCACACTCCAGATACGCAAGAACGACTCGGCCAAGCGCTGGCTCACGCTGTTTCTGGGTGTCTGTTCCGCCCTGTATCTTTGCCATGCGCTATACTTCACCATGGGACAAACCGTGTTGCAAAATGCCATCTGGGTGCTCTGCTCGCTCTCCGTTTACCCGCTCTACTATATCTATATCTGCCGCCTCTGTTCCAGGCGCGTTACAGGCATCATGGTGTCCTTCCTGCTGTTGCCAGGATTACTGGTGTCACTTTCCAATCTGTTTTTCCCTGGCGAGGCATCCGACACCATCCGCAAGGTATTGTTTGCCCTGCAAATCTTCCCGATATGCTACCTTGGGTATAACCATCTGAAAAAGTTTGACCGTGAGTTGTCGGAAGTATATGCCGATACTGAAGGACGCGACACCACGGCTGTACGCCACCTGCTCATTGCCTTCATGCTCACGTCACTGCTCTCTACTGTGGCAAATATCGTAGGCAAGGACAATGTGGCTGCCCATTTCTGGTCGATGGTGATCATGTCCATACTCTTCTCGATGATGCTCTTCGCACTAAGTCACATAGGCTTTGTCCGAAAGTTCACCTCTGAGCAGTTTGTTACCGATACGCAGGAAAGCGACGAAGTTTTCCTGCCACAGGATACGGAAAAAAATACAGACAACGACACTTCCGGGAATGCACAGGCAGAAAGACCTGCCGAGGCTGATACGGAACACGACTTCAATGCGTTGGGAGCCAAAATAGAGCATTTGATGACTGAACGGCAATACTATCTGACGCCCAACCTGAAGATTGGCGATGTGGTGCGTGAGGTAGGGTCGTGCCGCACATACGTGTCCAACTACATTAACCACACCAGCCATTGTTCTTTCTCAGAATACATCAACTCCCTGCGTGTAGAGCATGCCAAACTTCTCTTGCTGAAGAACAAAGAAGCAAAAATGCAGCAAATATGCGAACTGTCTGGCTTTGCGAGCGAAACCTCATTCTACCGTAACTTCTACAAATTCACGGGCAAGAAACCCGCAGAATGGATAAAGGAGCAGAAAGAGCAATAGGCTGGCAGTAATCCATGAGGTTTTGCCAATGTTCTTTGTTCCTCCAGGGTTCACTCAGGTTTCGCTCGTTTGGCTTACGTCTGGCTTACGTCAAAACACGTAAGCCAGACGTAAGCCGACTGAGTGAAAGTAAGGTGAACCCTGGAGGGTGAGAAATAGATAATACGGCTCAATCAGAGAGGAAAGAACGGGGGCGGAAAGTATGTGTGGGGCATCCTAAAGCCGATAATTAAGAAAATACCCTTTAACTCTTGCTTTTTTCACGAATATTGCCTATATTTGCGAACTATTTTATGATTCAACTCCTGCATGCCTCATCATAACAGGCAAAGCCATTGATGTGAGCATGCATAACCTGCTAAACTAAAAACAGAGCAAATCAGCAAAAATGATACAGAAGGCGATGAAACGTGTAGCAACTCTCCTGCTTCCTATCACGGCAGTCATATTCGCAATGCTGTCTTGCACAAACGATGACGGCTATGCTGAGGGTGCGGATAACCTGCACCTCAACTTCACCGAGCACGCCTATTGCGACGACCCGGTGATTGACAACCTCGATGCGAATGTATTCGACTCACTTTTCAATGCTGAATACCCTATGAGAGACTCCATACTGGGCTTGCTCATGGAAGACCCCACAATGGAGAATGCCCTGCGCCTGGAATCGCAGATCAAGGAGATGGACCGCCCGTTCAAGAACGAGTTTCTGGGTATGTTCTACTATTTTGCCAGTACGGTAACGACAGCTGATGAGGGAGACAAAGTGAAGAACAAAAGATTGTGGTACAACAAGCTGATTGAGGTTTACAGCAACGACACACCTACGGCTCAGACATTCTTCATGTTCTCATGGAAGATCTGCATCAACAATCTCATTGATGCAGGAGACGAGGACTTTGCCTCGCGCGAGATACTGCGTATGCTCTCGTACTTTCAGCGCAACAACATACAGACGTGCATTATTGGTGCCAACTATCTGCTGGCCGACATACTGCTGAAGCAGCACCACTACAACGAGTGCTACATGCACCTTGAAGCGGCCGACAGCGCAGCCAAGCAATACCTTGACGACCACTTCAAGAGTAACTGGATTACCGACTCGAGCTACAACGACCTGAAAATGCAATACTTTGACTCCAGGCAAAAGTCCGTATTGTGCAAACTCGAGGTGCAAGACACAGCTTGGTACCATCAGCACATCGACGAGATGAAACAATTCGCCACGATTTGTCCTGACAACCAAGTCAAGTTGATGCTCATCGACGAACTGGCCATGTACAGCGTGGTGATGTATGACGAGGATAACTTTTTTGAAATGATGGAGTGGCACGATGCAGCCACCCAAAAAGAGGACACCACCCTGACACTGGGCATGAAGGTAGTGAATGCAGATGACAGGCGCCATGAGTGCATGGCATATTTTGAGGCCAAGCACAGCAATTACCAGAAAGCACTTGACCACCTGGCACAAATCAAGCATCCCGAAAATTCAAGGCACTACCACCGTATCAAGGCAGAGTGCAACATGCAGCTGGGGCGATACGAGGAAGCGGCATGGGCCTTCAGAGGATTCTACCGTGACTGGCGAAAAGCGCTGCACAACAGTCGCTTTGCCTTGCTGAAGACGCTAACCCAGCAGATTGAGATGGAGGACAAGGAGATGGAACTGATGCGAAGTCGCATGCAGAGCCAGAAGATAAGGGGACGATTCACCCTATCGCTATCGGTCGCCCTGCTCGTCATAGTGTGCATCATCACCTACTTCCTGCGCAAGCAGCACAAGCTCAACACCCACCTGTCGAAAGCTCTCAAGGAAGCCAAGAAGGCCGACCAAGCCAAGACACAATTCCTGAGAAGCATCACACATGAGATGAACACTCCGCTCAATGCCATACAAGGTTTCGTGCAGATGCTGCAACCCAACAGCGAGGACGAGCAGTTCATGGTGGGCGAGATACGCAGCAATTCCGACAAACTGAAAAGCCTCATCGACTCAACCATCGCACTAAGCGACTATGAGTCGGAGAGCAACACCCTCGAAGCACATCCCACCTCGGTGCTGATGGCCTGCACCACAGCCATCGAGAGCTGCTCTGCCATGTGCAAGGAGAATGTCACCCTGGGCATGGCATACGACAAGAAGGACATTGAGGCCAGCCTCAACGGTCAGGCATTGGTACAGATGCTTCATTGTCTCATAGAAAATGCCCTGAAGTTTACCCAGGAAGGCAGCGTGACGGTTGATTATCACATGGCAGGCAATCAGCTTGTCATAGAGGTTATCGACACCGGCATAGGCATACCCATGTCGGAGCGCGAAAGAGTGTTCGAACGATTCGTCAAGCTCGACAACTGCATTCCCGGCTTCGGTTTGGGATTGCCTCTGGCACGCACCATCGCACAACGCATGGGTGGAGAGATAAGTTTTGATGCCGACTATCAGCAAGGCATCAAGGTAAAGGTACAAATACCCGTCACGTTGCAAAACATGACCGACTAAGTGATTAAGAATCAACGAAAGGTTCTACAAGAATACTATAAACTGGCATGAAAAGAATATCAGAAAGGATAGGAAAACTCATACACATCAACCCAAATGGGACAGCCTGTACCATTCTGGCATTTGTATGCAATTTGCTGCTTGTGTACGTTGCATACATGCTGTGCCGCATCATCTTCATCTGCGAGAACTGGAACCTGATGGGACACTCAGCACTCTCCGACACTCCCTTCGGACAACTGCTCATAGGGTCGCTCACGTTCGACACGTCAGCCATCCTCTATACCAACTCACTCTATGCCGTGATGATGCTTTTTCCCTGCCATTGGAAGGAAAAGGCACAATGGCAGCATGCAGCCAAGTGGGTGTATGTGGTAGTGAACAGCTTGGCCATCATCGTGAATCTGTGCGACTGCGTCTATGTGCAGTTCACCGGTCGCAGAACCACAGCCACGGTCTTCAAGGAGTTTCAAAATGAGGGGAATCTTGGCAGCGTATTCGGGCATGAGCTCATCAGCCACTGGTACCTGGTGCTGGCTGCCATCGTCATGATTTACGGATTATGGAAACTGTACAATTCACCATGCACAATGCATAATGCACAACGCACAGTTCATAATTCACAATTCACAATGCATAATGCACAATTCACAATGCATAATGCACAA
>JAKSLO010000156.1 GCA_024401185.1 Bacteroidaceae bacterium
GACGGCAAGTGATCACCTTGCTGCTGTTCCTTCGTCTGCCGATGATAGCACTACACTCCTTGTGTGCGCCCTCGCCGTGTCGATAGTTCTGCTCTTTGCGTGCCTCTTTGTGGCATACAAGGTGAGGAGAAAAGGGATGGGAGTTCTACTTGCGCTGCTCACCTTATGCACCACCAATGCTATAGGTGCAACATTCCGTGACTATGCGTGGCGACAGTATATTGACTACCCCTTCAGGGATGGCGCACACGTGGCGGAAGATGACTCCACATGCCTTGTGTGGGGAACTATCGGAAGTAGATTGGGCAAGGCAGGTGTAGCTGTTCCGATGTATGCATTTTAACGAATTAATAGAACACCCCTTAACGGGACACGAGTGTACAACACTATCAACGCGGGCGGCTTTGGGCTTATGATATTTTTAGGTCAATTCACCGCTCAAAGATTGGGCACTCGCTGACTGGACATATCATTCAGGTTGTCATTTTTCCTGACACCTCTGACACCCGCAGGCTCACACCGCCACAGCGTAGTAGTGCCGCCCGTCCTTGCGACGCGACGTGGAGCGGAAGAGTGGGCGGAGTTGCTTGCCAAAATCCAGAGGACGGATGCCATGCATCTGGCGGGGATGCCGCGCCTGGAGATACTCGTAGATCTTGGAGGAGGGTAGGGGAACTGCTGTCTCATCGGGGTCGGTGGGACGATAGTGGCAGAGCACCAGCTCCTGGATGGGTGTGAGGGCATAGAACGGGGCATTGTGCTGCTGGATGCGTATTTCCTCCTGCTTGGTAAACCAGGTGCGCTCCCCAGCGTCGAGTTCCGCACGGAGCTGGGCATAGACCTGAGCATGGTTGATGGGGGCGCAGGATATGGCGTTCTCCACTCGCTGACAGTAGAAACGGCGTGAGCCCGTGCGGTCGTGCAGCAGGTGCGGCTGATTGGTCGTGGCGATGAAGGAGGCCAGGCGCGGTGCTTCGGTGATGAGCGTCGTGCGGGTGCTATGGCCCATGATCTGCTGCATCTGCGTGGCCGCCTTGAACTTAGCCATGGCACGCGGCGTGTAGCTGTCCATCTCGTCGAGGTTGATCAGGCAGAACTGCGCCATCATACGGTCGTACTCCCCTGCCTGGGTGAAGTCCAGGCGATCCAGGTAGTAGCTGCCCAGCTCGGGCGGCACCAGCATACGGCAAAAAGTGCTCTTTCGCAGGCCCTGACGCTCGCTGACCAGCACCGGCACCATACTGTTGGCAGCCTGCATTGGGCGCCCCATCCACTGAGCCGCCAGTGCCAGCATCCAGCGGTGGAACACCATCGTCCACTCCTCGCTCCGGCTCACACGGTGGGCCAGCCCTGCTATGCGGTCGCGGCCGTCCCACTGGGGGAGCCCCGCCATGTAGTCATACACGGGGTGGTACGAGGGCTGATGGCCGGAAAAGAGCAGACACTTCAGTTGCTTGTAGGTACAGTCGATGTCGGCACTCAGCGCATCGATATAGATAGTGTTCAGTGCCATCTCGTCCAAAGGGCGGAAACTAGTGGCAGGCTGTCCGGCATCCGCCTTGCGACGCCACTCCGTTTGTTGGCGAAGCAGGTTGACACGAAACTCAAATCGGTCGGCAAGAAAAATCTTCAGTTCTTTCATCTTATTTTAGTGTTAGAGTTTTGTTGTTTCAGAATAAATGTGTAATTTCGCAGCAGAAAAGCCAGAACTCTCTGCCTTTCGGAGTGCAAAAGTACACAATCCTGATGCATTTTCCAAGTGAAGAGGTGTGCTTTTCTTGCTGAATTTCAGCCTTTTCTTACTCCTCGAAGAACATATTTCTAACCCTATATATGATGAATATTACTTGCACCACTACTCACAACTCCACCAAGGTGAAAGATGTCCTCCACCTTGGTAACGCATATCCTCCACCATGGTGAAACATAAGCTCCACCCAGGTTGAGTAATGTGTAGTGGCGCGTTAAGCAACAAAAAGACCCCTGTCTGGATTTCATTTTTCCCAGGGTTTCCGACTGCCGAAACACCTCACTTTTCCTCATTTCCACATTTGCTTATTTCTACATCATTATGTCCGCATATTTTGACATCTACATGAGCCCTCCCCAGGAGGACGGCCAGATCAGCATCCATCCCCGCCTTGTGCACCCCTCTCGCTCCGATAGCCGAGAGATGATGCAGCAGATCAGCGAAGAAACCACCCTTACCCCCGCCGACATGAAGGCCACCTTCTCTGCCGTAGCCGGTTTCCTCCAGAACCAGCTCATCCAGGGCGGTAGCGTGAATATCGAAGGCATTGGTTCCTTCCGCGTAGTGCCCCATTTTGTCAGGCCCAAGCACAAGGGCGACAAAGTGACGGGCAAGGATGTGAGGGTCAAGCGCATCGTCTTCACGCCCGATCCCGTGCTGCGCTACAATGTGGTCAACCGCACCACCTTTGAGCGACGAGGTGCCCGCCACAGCACTACCATGAACGAGACCAAATCCGTCCTCCTGCTGCGAGAGTACTTCCAGGAGCACGACTACATCACCGTCGCAGAGTTCGAGGTCCTCGCCCATACCACAGAGACCTCCTCTCGCCGCCTCCTCAATGGGCTAGTCCGCAAGGAGCATCTCCTCCCCAAGCGCGCGGGCCGCACCATCCTCTACCAAGCCAACCGCTACCACTATCCCCAAAATCTCTGACACTCTACGGCACGGAGCTAATTCCCTAAACATTAAACCTTAAACTTTCCCCCTGGGGTGTCAGAGGTGTCAGAGAAAAAGTATCTTTGTTTCAATTTTTTTCGCTATGGGGAAGTCGTAATTCAGGTTTTTTGCTTAATTTTGCGCGGTGAAAGAGAGTATACAAGAAATGACAGATACCGAACTCAAAACACTCAAAGATAATCTTTGGCACTCGGCTGATATGCTTCGTGCTGGTGCTCACTTGGCTGCCAACAAGTACGGACAGCCCATCCTTGGCCTGATCTTCCTTCGTTATGCCGATGTGCTCTTCAAGCAGCACAAGGCAGAGATAGATGCCGAGTACAATCTGTATAAGGGTACCCGAATGGAAAGGGAATACAAGGACGTGGCCGTAGAGAAGTGTGGCTTCTTCCTGCCAGAATGTGCTTACTTCGATTTCCTTAACGATGCACCCGACGATGCCAACAAGGCGTTGCTCGTCAAGCGTGCAATGGAAGCCATTGAGCGTGAGAATCCTCGCATGGAGGGTGTGTTGCCAAAGGAGGTGTACGGCCAGTTGGTTCCTGAGGAAGAGCCAGAGCAGCTGAGCCGTAGCGTACGAGTGTTCAAGGATACTCCCGAGGACATCAGTAACGACATCTCCGGAGAGATTTACGAATACTTCCACGGCAACTACGCCCTTGCTGAAGGGCAGGGTGGTGGCGCCTTCTATACGCCAGCCAGCGTTGTTCAGTATATGGTAGAAGTCCTCCAGCCAACGACGGGCGATAAGAAGTTCCTCGATCCTGCGTGCGGTTCGGGCGGTATGTTCGTACAGGCAGCTCGCTACATGCATCGACATAATGCGACAAATGACGAGATGATGCACTTCCGGTGCTATGGTGTAGAGAAGGAGCCTGATACCGTTAAGCTGGCGAAGATGAACCTCCTTCTGAACAACATCCGTGGTGAGATAACAGAGGCAAACTCATTCTACAGCGACCCCTACAATGCGTTCGGCAGCTTCGACTATGTGATGGCAAATCCGCCCTTCAATGTCGATGAGGTCGTAGTGGATAAGGTCATCGACGATACTCGTTTCAATACATACGGTGTGCCTCGCAACAAGACAAAATCGACCAAGAAGGCTTCGGACAAGAAGGAGACCGTACCCAATGCCAACTACCTGTGGATTGGTTACTTTGCCACAGCCCTCAACGACAATGGTAAGGCTGCTCTCGTTATGGCGAACTCTGCCAGCGACGCTGGCGGCAGTGAGTTGGAGATCAGAAAGAAGATGATAGAGGATGGCATCATCAGTCAGATGGTGACGCTCCCAAGCAATATGTTCTCGACCGTGACGCTGCCCGCAACCCTCTGGTTTTTCAACAAACAGCGTACCAAGCGCGATGAGATTCTCTTCATTGATGCCCGCAACATCTTCACGCAGGTGGATCGTGCTCATCGCAAGTTCTCTGAGGAGCAGGTTAAGAACCTCGGCATCATCAGCCGTTTGTACGAAGGAGACTCTGATGCGTTCTGGGCTTTGGTCGAAGAGTACAAGGCCGAAGGCAAGCAGAGCGAGGTTGATTGGCTTCTTGAGCGTTGGCCAGACGGCAAGTATCAGGACGTTATTGGCCTCTGCAAGGTGGCTAAGCTTGAAGGTGAGGATGGCATCATCGACAATGACTATAGCCTCAACGCAGGTCGCTATGTGGGTGTAGTGATTGAGGACGACGGAATGACCGAAGAGGAGTTCCGCACCGAGATGCTTTCCCTCAACGCTCAGTTTGCCTCCCTCTCCACCGAAGCCAAGGCTTTGGAGAGTGAGATTGAGAAGAATTTGAAGGAGTTGTTTGGGTAAGGAGGATTGAATTATGGAACATAATATAACAATCATAGAGAATCGGGCAGAACAACTTGCAGTCAAGATTGAGACGCTAATATTAGAGGCGCGCCAAAAGGTTGCTTCGGTAGTCAACACAGCCCAGGTCTATACCTATTTTGAAATTGGTCGCTACATCGTCGAAGACGAACAAGGCGGTAAGACTCGTGCAGAATACGGAAAAGGAGTTCTTAAGCGTGTGTCAGAACGACTTACAAAACGATTTGGAAAGGGGTGGTCGGTAGATACACTTGAAAAATCACGAAGATTCTTCATCGTGTATTCAAATTCCGCTACAGTGCAGCGGAATTTGAATGAAAGCAAGATTTCCGCTACAGTGTCTCGGAAATCAGATGCAACAGAAATGGTAACCACTGGAGACAAAATTCGCAGGTTCACTTTGTCATGGAATCATTATCAGGCTCTCTGCCATGTAAAAGGTTATAATGCC
>JAKSLO010000157.1 GCA_024401185.1 Bacteroidaceae bacterium
TCGCGAATTGCTAACACCGAGCTTCTTCTTGCAGGAGTTTGCGTTTCTTTTCAATCATTTCTCCATCTCGTTGGCCATTGAAACCACAGAGTGAACCATCGGAGGCAATGACGCGGTGGCAAGGCACTTCGGGGGCAAAGGGATTGCGGCGCAGAGCTTGTCCCACGGCTTGTGCGCTTCTGCATCCAATGCGTTTTGCCAACTCTCCATAGGTGATGGTTGAGCCACATGGCACATCGAGCAGGGCCAGGTACACTTTACGCTGAAACTCTGTGATGTGGGTGTCGTTTTCTACTCTCTCTCGAATGGACATGTGGAGTGGTGATTTTCTTTTTGTGCGATGCTACAACTCTATGAGGAAACGGGCGTTGAGCATTCGGCCTGTGAGGTAGTTTGGCACGGCATACATGTGACTGGTGACGTCGGACATCCAGAAGTAGCCACTTACGTTGCTGAAATCGAAGATGTTGAAGCAGTCAAGCCCCAACCAGATGTTGCGTATGGGATTGCGTGAAAGATGCTTGTCCTCGTTGTCGAGTACGCGATAGTTCATGCCAATGTCGATGCGCTTGTAGGCAGGAGCACGGAAGCGATGTTGCTCCAGTCCTGTGTGGGGAGGTCCAAAGGGAAGACCATCGGCAAAAGACGCCTTCAGGCTCATCTTCCAGCGTGTGGTGCCAGGGAAGTAGTCTGTAAAGAAGAAACTGAGGTTGTAGCGTTGGTCGGTGGGCTGCGGTATGCTCTTGCCGTGCATCGTCATCTGTGCCTTCATCAGTCCGAAGCTGACCCATGAATCCGCACCCGGAACAAACTCACCATACAACTTGAAGTCGGCACCTAACACATAGCCTGTGGCAATATTCTCACCATAGTACACCACTTTGAGGTTGTCCACATTGTAAGGATTGATGTTCGATTGTGCCTTGTAGTAGATTTCGCTTGTAAACTTGAAGGGGCGTTCTGCCATCTTGAACTTGTAGTCGCCTCCAACAACCAGTTGGAAGGAGCGCTGGGACTTGATGTCCTTGTTCAGCAGGATGGTGCAGTTGCCATTTTGATTGATGCTGTCGCGAATCTCCTTGTAGAAGGGACGCTGATAATACATACCCGTTGCCAGACGGAAGGTGAAGTTCTCGTTCTTGCTGGGTACGAATCCCACGCTGGCACGTGGACTGAAAAGACACTCGCCATTCCAGTCCCAGTAACTCAGTCGTGCACCATAGTTTACGGTGATGATACCCACGTCGGACTGATGGCGCCAAGTGTCCTGAACGTAAAACTCGGTGGTATTGCTCGAAATGGAGTTGATGCTTCTGAGGTTGTAAATCATCAACAGGTCGTTTCCTGTGTGTGGGATGTTGTAGCCCGAAGAGTCACGACTTTCCCACTCACTCGTGTGTTCGTCCACCTTCTCGTGCTTCCAGGAAAGTCCGGCTTGAATGTGGTGGTTCTTGTGCTTCAAATCATAGTTGAGGCGAAGTGAGTTCGTGCTGGACGTCAGTATGTTACGAGCATGTTCCTGATAGCGGCCCACGCCAATCTGCTCTTGCGTTTCATTCTGGTCAAGGCGATATTCTCCTTGTATGTCGTATGTCACACGTTCGCGGGTAGAGAAGGCCGAGTAGGCGAGCGATATGTTCGACTTCTTGTTGAGCTTGTGGGTAAGTTTTGCCGTACCGAAGAGGGTGCGGAACTGGTCCTCTTCCCATCCGTCAAAGAACACTTGCAGCGTCTTTACATTCTCTAATGTGCCAAACGAGCTGAAACGGGTGGCAGGTGTGAACTTAAAGTCGTTTTTGCTCACGTAGCCAATTGCGTCGAGGGTCCAGTCCTTGTGGGGTGTCCATGACAGGTAGGCCTGATAGTCGAGAAAGCGTGGTGAGTATTCTCCCTGCGTGTCGAGCGACCCCAACATGTACTGGTTGGTCTTGTAACGCAATCCATTGCTGAAACTGAAGCGTTTACCTCCATAACCCGCATAGGCATTGGCACCAAGCAAGGAGCCTTGCAAGCTTGCTTCTGCACGTTTGGGCTTGCGGTAGGTAATGTCGAGCACACTCGACATCTTGTCGCCATATTTTGCCTCAAAGCCACCAGCCGAGAAGTCCACTTTCTCTACCATGTCGCTGTTGATGACGGAGAGGCCTTCCTGCTGTCCGCTGGTGATAAGCATGGGGCGATACACTTCCATTCCGTTGATGTACACGCAGTTCTCGTCGAAAGAGCCACCTCGCACGTTGTACTGGCTGGAGAGCTCGTTGTGCGTGCTTACACCAGCCTGTGTGGCCACAAGGTCCTCCACACCATTACCGGTGGTAGAGGGTAAGCGTTTCACATCGTTGATGTTGAGCGTTTGCGTCTGTCCCATCTGACGTCTCGTCTCCTTCACCTCCACCGTGTTCATCGTCTTTCCATCGGGGTGCATGACGATGTTGAGCGTAAGGTTTCCCGAAGGATTCTTCAATACCCTCTGACGCTTTTCGTAGCCTATGAGCGAGTAGGAGATGACAATGCTGTCAGCACTCTCAAAATCAAAGGAGTACTCACCCTTCAGGTTGGCAATGGCTCCTGCCATTTGTCCCTCTACCTTGATGTTGACAAAGGGTAGCGGACTCTCATCCTGATCCATTACGCGTCCCTTGAGGTGCACCTTCGACTTGGGAGGCATGGCGGTACTGTCTTGCGGCATTTGTGCCTCAAGGTCAAGTGTGCCGCTCAGGGAAAGTAGCACTACGCAGATGGTATGTAGGATAAAACGCTTCACAATGTTATAACGCATCAACCTGCAAAATGTTGTGCCGGGATGTGCTTTTTTATTCTATGGTGAAAGTCATGCTTCCGGAGCAATGGCTGTACAGGGTTGACTTGATGGTGGAGGTGCTGAAGGTGCCCACATAGCCTTCCTGCGTGGGATTCTCCCTTGAAAAGCCTATGGCTGTGGCATCAACGTAGTTGTCGAACGAGACGTCAAAGTTGCAGGTTGCGGTTTGTCCTTTGCGGGCAGAGGTAGGTATTGCATATTTTACGCTGAGCGTCTCGTCGCTGATGGAGCTGTTCACCTTTTTAGAGTAGGTTATTCTATCGTAGGTGTTGCTTTTGGCATTGAGTGTGTCAAGCGAAATCTTCCATGTGCATTTGGGACTGCCCACATATTCTCCTCGGTCGGCATAGATGGCCGAGATGGTGATGGTGTCGCCTGGACGTGCCGGGTTGGGCGAGTAGGTAAAGCCCTTGAAGGTGGGAGGCAAGGGGTTGTGCTTCTCGTCCTTGCACGATGTGAATATGACGCCCATCATGAGGGCTACGATTCCAAAGAGTATTTTCTTCATTGTTTCCTTTTTTTTGTTGATGATTATTTGTAGTTCTATATAAAAAGATGTCTATGGTAAGCACTCTGTACTTCAGTTGGGATCTACTATCACAAGTATGGCAGGTATGCGCCCAACTGTCGAGTCATAAACTCATCTGGTTATTATTTTGTCATTAAGCCCATGGCTTTCAGTTCGGTGTACAGTCTCTGCACGGGTAGTCCCATCACATTGAAGTAGCTTCCTTCGATGCGTTCCACTCCGATGAAGCCAATCCACTCCTGAATGCCGTAGGCTCCAGCCTTGTCGGTGGGGTTGTATTGGGTAACGTAATGCTCTATCTCCTCGGGAGTGAGTTGTGCGAAGGTGACGTGGCTTACAGAGGCAAAGGTATGCTTCTGCTGGCGGGTAAGCAGGGTGACGCCTGTGATGACTTGGTGTGTCTTGCCGCTCAGCATGGCCAGCATGCGGCATGCCTCGTCGGCATTCTTGGGTTTGCCCAGCACGATGCCGTCCAAATACACTATGGTGTCGGCCGTGATGATGAGCTCGTCATCGGCCATGGTGGAGAGGTAGGCTTCAGCCTTCTTGCCTGCGATGTGCATGGCAATCTCTTCTCCGCTAAGTCCGCTGGGGTAGCTTTCGTCGATGCCGTCGAGCAGGCGTATCTCAAAGTCGATGCCCAGACCTGCAAGTAGTTCCTTTCGCCTGGGGCTTCCTGATGCCAGGATGTATCTCATGATGCTTTTGGGTTTAAAAATCGTTTTTTTGGAGTGGTTGGTTTTTTCTGGGTTTTCTAGATGTTCTAGATGCTCTAGGTATTCTAGAAGTTCTAGTTTTCTAGAGGGTCTAGTTGTTCTAGATTCTCTAGATTCTCTAGATATTCTAGTTTTTCTAGTTTTTTATAGTTCTTCTAGTTCTTCTAGTCTTTCTGGGTTTCCTAGATGCTATAGGCATTCTGGCTTTTCTGAATGCTTTTGTGCATTCTTTTTACCAGCCAAATGCTTTTTTGTCGGCCATCCATTTGCCTTGTGCTTTCATGATTTGCTCCACCACGTCGCGCACACAACCATATCCGCCCATCTTGGGTGAGATGTAGGTGCACACCTCCTTGATTTCGGGGGCTGCGTCGGTAGGGCAGACGGGCAGACCGCATTGGCAAAGCACTTCGTAGTCGGGGATGTCGTCGCCCATGAACATTACTTCCTCGTCTTTCAGATTGTACTTTTCGAGGAATTGCCTGTAGGTATGAATCTTGATGGATGCACCCAGATGCACGTCGGGAACACCGAGTCCTTCGTAGCGTTTGCGCACAGCCTCTACGGTTCCTCCCGTGATGATGGCCACGTGATAGCCCATCTTGATGGCTAACTGCAAGGCATAGCCATCCTTGATGTTGACGGTACGCATAGGGTCACCGTTGGGGTGCTGCGTGATGGTTTCTGCGCTGAGAACTCCATCCACATCAAAGGCCATGGCCTTTATCTTTGTTAAGTCGTAATTGATCATTTTGATGTCGTTTTTGGGGGGTGGTTGGTTTTTTT
>JAKSLO010000158.1 GCA_024401185.1 Bacteroidaceae bacterium
TTTCTTTTGTCCTGTTTATGGCGACTGTATTTTCGTTCATTTCGTGTTTTCTGTGTTCGAAAACAAGACTATTCACTTTTTGTTTCTCTTTCAATGAAGCCATCCTTTAGATGGATTATGCGGTCTGAGAGTTTAGCCAGCGTCTCGTCATGAGTGACGATGACAAAGGTCTGCCCCATCTTTTCACGAAGTTCGAAGAAGAGACGATGCAACTCCTCCTTGTTCTTTGAGTCGAGACTGCCACTGGGCTCATCAGCCATGATGACTACCGGATGGTTCATGAGGGCACGGGCAACTGCCACCCTCTGTTTCTCACCACCCGACAGCTCGTTGGGTTTGTGCGAGGCACGGTCGGTAAGTCCCATGAACGACAGCAGCTCCTCTGCGCGTTTACGAGCCTCGCTTTTGTTGGTGCCCGCAATAAAGGCAGGAATCATCACATTTTCGAGAGCTGTGAATTCAGGCAGTAGCTGATGGAACTGAAATACAAAACCAATCTTCTGGTTGCGGAACTTGCTCAGCTCTTTTTGCTTGAGTTTGCTTATGTCTATTCCGTCAATCTCAATGGTACCATTGTCGGCCTTGTCGAGCGTACCCATAATCTGCAAGAGTGTTGTCTTACCAGCACCACTGGGTCCCACAATACTGACTACCTCTCCTTTTTCAATGTCGAGGTCGATGCCTCGAAGCACCTGAAGGTCGCCGAAACTCTTGGTGATATTGCGTATCTTTATCATAAATCTTTGTCTTGTGGTATGTTAAACAAATATTAAACCAACATTAAATTTCAATTGTTTTAGCTTGATATACAATTAAACTTATTTGGCGTTCTTTTTCTTGCGGTACTCAGTGAATTTCCTGGTCACAGCTATACCATTGGGCGAAAAAATAGTCATATTATCGGATGGGTCGCCAAATTGGTCGGGGAAAAGCATCATGACACTCGTGCCATGGAATGTGGCCAGTTGGCGCGGCAACTTGTCTAGGCTGGGAGTGTGGGATATGAAACCTGGACGTGAAGTTACCACGATGAGGAAATCGCTCTTGCTCAAAATGCTGCCAATTTGTATGGTCTCCTCCCAGTTCTTTATGATGTGGCATTCCGAACGGACTTGTGGATGTTTCATCACCATGTACTGACTTATGTGGGATAGTGCCTGTGTCCATCCGTAGAACTCCAGATGGCAGTCGAGCTGTTCACCAATACGACAGATGTGCTCCACCCACTTGTAGAAGCCTACCTCGTATTCTGCCTTCTCGGGGATGGCTATCAGGACGCGGCGTACAGTACCAGGGGTTACAATGGGATGCACTACCATGACCTCTCGGTGCGTGCCACTAAGTACACCGTCCACTACCGTTCCCAATGAGCCGGCTGGTGCATTGCCGTCGATGAGGTGCATACCCAGTATGGCCTCACCTACGTCGCGCTCCTTCATGGTGTGAAGTATGCCCGATGCAATGTTGGTACTTACGCGGTTCAGGGTAACCATACTGACGTCGGCCGCTGCAGCAATGCGTTTGGCCTCTACGAGGTTTTGCTTGCTGCGTCGCAAGGCACTGTTCTGTCCCTCCTCCATGGCGATGATGGAACTCTCACCCAGTTCGTGTTCTTCGTCAAAGTTCACTGTCAGTCCCATCAGGCTGTCGTGAATGTAGGGGTTGCGTATCAGGATGGCCAGTTGGGTCAGTACTTCTACGGTTTCCGGATGGTCGTATGTCACCATGCATTTTCCGTGATATGAGCCTCGGTTCTTGTCTGTACTGTTTTCATTCATCATCAGTTGACATGCGCCCATGTTGGTGGCAAAGCTGCTAAGGATGCATGAGAACAGGATGAGTGCTACGGTGGCATTGAGCATGCTGGTGTCCATCAATCCTTCCGCAGTACCAATCATGACGATGGCCAGGGCACCTGCAGCGTGAGCCGAACTAAGTCCGAACATCAGCACGCGTGACTCTGACGTGCCTTTCATGCGCTTGTTCATAAGCCAGGCGGCTATCCACTTCGACAGCATGGCCACAGCAACCACCACAGCCACTACGACTAGGGTGGATGAGTTGCTCAGCAATACCCTTACGTCGATGATCATACCCACTCCAATAAGGAAATATGGTATGAAGAGGGCATTGCCCACGAACTCCAGACGTGTCATCAGTGGTGATGTGTGGGGAATAAGTCGGTTGATGACCAAACCTGTGAGGAAGGCACCCAGAAGACCTTCAAGTCCGGCCATCTTGGCCAATGCTGCGCTCAGAAAGACCAATGCAAGGATGAATACGAATTGCATTACGCTATCATCGTAACGGCGTAGGAAGCGACGTGCCAGCCATGGGAAGCCGACAATGACAACTACACCATAGGCAATGCACTTGAGTCCAAACAGTATCCAATAGAGTGTATCTGCCTCGGGATTACGGCCACCCACCACGAATGCCAGTACAAGCAACGAAAGGAAGGTGGTGAAGGCTGTGGCCACTACAGAGATGACCACCGTACTGTGTTTGCCCACGCCATAGCGGTTGACGATGGGGTAACTGACGAGCGTATGGGATGAGAAGAGCGATGACATCATCAGAGATGTAGTGGTGTCATAGCCTAATATCCACTTGGAGGCGGCAAAACCCATGGCAAAGGGAATCAGGAACGTGAGGATGCCAAATTCCATGCCACGCTTTCCGTAATGGATGATGCTTCCCATGTCGAGTTCCAAGCCAGCAAGGAACATAATATAGTAGATGCCCACTTGCCCAAACAATTCAAACGAACTGTCACGCTCCAACAAATTGAAGCCATGCTCGCCGACAAGGATGCCTGCCAGGATGAGGCCAATGATGTGCGGAATGCGTAGCTTACGCAATAGGAGAGGAGCGCACAGAATGATTACCAGCACGAGGAAGAATATCCACGTGGGGTCAGTCACAAGTGCCTTTTGGGCATTTAGTATGATGCTGAACAATGTCATTCTTGAAAGCGTTACTTTGGTTGCTACAAAGATACAAAAAAACTCCGAATAAAGTGACAATTGTCAATTGATAATTGATAATTCGTGCTTGTAAAGTGCCAATAGTAGTGGAATAATGACATTTTTTGAGTTTGTACAGCAAATTATCAATTGTCTATCATCAATTATCAATTTTTTTGTTGTACCTTTGTCGTCGCAATTATAGCGAAACAAGGTAATTAGTTTTTATTAAGATTATGAAAGTTGCAATTGTTGGTGCAAGCGGAGCCGTAGGACAGGAGTTCCTGCGTGTGCTCGATGAGAGAAATTTCCCCATTGATGAACTTCTGCTTTTCGGAAGCGAGCGTAGTGCTGGTAAGAAGTACACCTTCCGTGGCAAGGAGATTGAGGTTAAGTTGTTGCAGCACAACGACGACTTCAAGGGTGTTGACATCGCCTTTACCAGTGCTGGTGGTGGTACTGCCAAGGACTATGCCGAGACTATCACTAAGCATGGCGCAGTAATGATTGACAACAGTAGCGCTTTCCGTATGGATGCCGATGTGCCCCTCGTAGTGCCCGAGTGCAATGCTGAGGACGCATTGAACCGTCCCCGCAATATTATTGCTAACCCCAATTGTACCACCATCATGATGGTAGTGGCTTTGCAGGCTTTGGAGAATATCAGCCACATCAAGCGCATTCACGTCAGCAGCTATCAGGCTGCCAGTGGTGCTGGTGCTGCTGCTATGGCTGAGCTTTATGAGCAGTATCGTCAGGTATTGGCTGGCGTGAAGCCTACCGTTGACAAGTTTGCCTATCAGTTGGCATTCAACGTAATTCCTCAGATTGATGTGTTCACTGAGAATGGTTACACCAAGGAGGAGATGAAGATGTACAACGAGACCAAGAAGATTATGCACACCGATTGTGAGGTGAGTGCTACTTGTGTACGTGTTCCTTCATTGCGTTGCCACAGCGAGGCTATCTGGGCAGAGACCGAGAAGCCTGTTAGCGTAGCTGAGTTCCAGGAGGCTGTACGCAATGGTAATGGCTTGCAACTTGAGGACGAGCCTGCCAACAAGGTTTACCCCATGCCTCTTTTCCACGAGAACTGCGACGATGTATTCGTAGGCCGTGTACGTAAGGATTTGGCTAACCCCAATGGCATTACCTTCTGGTTGGTAAGCGACCAGATCAAGAAGGGCGCTGCTCTCAATGCAGTACAGATTGCAGAGTACCTCATCAAGGTAGGCAATGTGAAGTAAGGCTAATATTTGAAAGTCGTAATAGATAATGGCGCACATGAGAAAATCCTCTCATGTGCGTTTTTTCTTGACTGTTACGTCCTGTTATTGTGATGGATAAGAGCCTTCGACAGCTCGATGATTCGATAAGTAGATTTCTCGGTTACTTCCAAAATGGAAAAATGTAAAGTCCCCAAAAGAAAAGCGCCATGTTCCTGATGGAACTGGCGCTTATTCTTTTCCCTTGTAAGAGGGCGAGGCTTACTCAGCCTTGTTGTTAGCACGCTTCTCAGCGATGCGAGCCTTCTTACCGGTGAGGTTACGCAAGTAGTACAACTTAGCGCGACGAACCTTACCAATCTTGTTGACAGTGATGCTGTCAATGTTGGGGCTCTCGATGGGGAAGATACGCTCTACACCTACGGTGCCGCTCATCTTGCGAACGGTAAAGCGCTTCTTGTCGCCGTGTCCAGCAATCTTGATGCAAACACCACGATAGAGCTGGATACGCTCCTTGTTACCCTCGATGATCTTGTAAGCTACGGTTACGGTGTCA
>JAKSLO010000159.1 GCA_024401185.1 Bacteroidaceae bacterium
ACTTCTTTAACTTCATTAACTTCCTAATAACTTCCATAAGGTGGGAAACTTCAGTGAATTATGCACTATGAACTGACAAAACCTTCTCTCTTCTCCAGTCTTAGGGTGAAAGAAGGCTAATTCCTCAGCATGCAGACAGAGCCGTTTGCCCGGTGTCCCATACAGACGGTCCCCCACGATAGGGTTGTTCAATCCTGAAGGATGTGCCATGTGCACGCGCAACTGATGCGTCCTGCCCGTGTGAGGCCATAGGTGTACGAGAGCTTGTCCGTGGATGTTGCCCACCACCTTGTATTCCGTGATGGAACGTTTGCCGTATTCGTAGTTTACCATCTGTCGTGGTCGGTCGCTGATGTCGGGACAGATGGGTAGGTCTATTCTGCCTGTCTGTCCCACGGGCAGTTCCCTTTCCAGCAGGGCAGTATATCGTTTCTTTACCTTATGTTGCACAAATTGCTCTTGTAGGTTGTGGTATGTCTCTTCGTTGAGTGCGAGCACCATCAGTCCGCTTGTGTCCATGTCCAGACGATGCACGATGAGTGGTCCCGTGGCATGTGGAAAGCGTTCGCGAATCTCCTCCTGCACATTAGGCAGGGCGTCTTTCCCAGGAACCGCCAGCATGCCCGAGGGCTTGTTGACCACCACTATGTCATCATCTTGATAGACAATGGTGAGTGGTTCGTCGATGGTCTTCAGCAATGGGTTGGGCTCTACGTCAAGTCCTGTAAGCATGTGGCGCAGCAATGGCTTGCACTTGGCACTACAGGCAGGATAGAACTGTCCCTCCACACGTATCTCATTCTTAGGTGATTGCCCCATCCAGAATTCTCCTATGCAGATGGGCTTCAATCCCTTTCTGTAGGCCGACTGGAGTAGTTTGGGTGCACAGCAGTCTCCCGTGCCAGAGGGTGGGGTGGTGCTGCCAAACAGCTGTTGCATTTCTGCACTCTCGCCTTTTGCGTTGAGGAAGTGGTATTGTGAGAACAGCCATCGTTGCAGTAGCACCGACCGTTGCTTTCCTTCCTCAATCTGCTCTTTCTGCCCACTTCTCACGAGCGTGCTGATGGCTGCCTCCTCTTGTTTGAAGTAGCTGCCCTCCTCCATTAGGTCGTAAACGGGTTCCACGAAATATGGGTGCCTTGTCTGTCCACCCAACGTGCCCGAGAAGGCTGCCAGGAAGCAAATCCCGCTCTGTTCCTTGTTGCCTTCGCTATGGCTGGATTTGCTGTCTTCACACACCAGCACGCCAAACATCTTGCCTCGCTCAATCTCCTCCTTCCATTCGGGATGCTGGGCAATTTCTTCCTTCACCTTGTCAGCTGCCTCTACCACAAGGGGGTGGGGCGTGTAGCAATGTGGGAAGGTGAATTGCTTTGGAATGTCATGTTTGCTCCTTAGGGCATGTGTCATGTTGTCTCTCATCGTGTATGCAGTTTTCCGGTTCTATGTGCAAAGGTAACACTTTTTTTTGCCCTCAGATGCGATTGTTTTGCAAAAATTGCGTAATTTTGCATGCTGAAATTTTAAAAGTTAAAGAAAACATTATTTTTTAAGATGAAAAAGACATTACGCTGGGTTAACCTATTGTTGATGAGCGCTACCTTAGTGGGTGGCGTGACGAGTTGTGAAAAGATGAAGAAGATTACCTCTAATGGTGATGCTGAGACTGCCACCGAACAGGTGGCTGAAGCAGAGGCTGCCGAGGTTCAGCAGACGGCAAAACAGACTCTTCCTCCCATTCAGGTCACAGAGTCGGGTCAGATTAGCACCGACTATCAGGCTGGTCAGGAGGTAAGTGTGTCATTCGACCGTTTCCCCGTTGACTATGACGACTGGGCGCGTGCTCAGGCTCAGCTGGGACATTCGTTGGCTGGCACGGTTGCCCTCGAACTGATGGCCATGCAGCTCTATTACTATGACCAGGCTGAAGGCGAGAAGGCCATCTATGCCTGCAATACCGAGGTCGATGCCAAGGGACTGATTCGTTTGCTGCAGCAGAAGTTCATGCAGAGCAAGGCTAATAAGGGCGACAACTACGTGCAGCCTTATCTGGTGGCCAGCTACCTGGAGGGCGCTTCACCACAGAATGCCTATCACCCCAACACCCCTTATGAGATCAAGGTGCGCATGAGCCCTGTCAACAAGCCTCAGGAGGGACAGATTTCCTACACGGGAATTGATTACTTCCTGCAAATCAATTGCAATGGTGCCGACACCAACTGGCGTGGCATCGAGGTTGCCGAACTCAAGGGCGAGGAGTATTTCAAGGTCTTCAATAATGCCAGCATAGCCGTAGGCGTAAAGCAGATTGCCTATAAGAGCAATCCCGAGGATTTTGATGAATTACGCTAAGTCTGTTTGAATCAATACAAAAGAGCAGAGCCACAGGGACTTCCTAAAAGGAAAATCTCTGTGGCTCTTTTTTTTATTTTAGAGTATGTAGAGTATCATCGCGCAGCCCTAACTATGCACTATGAACTTTTCACTATGCACTATGAACTGAATTAAATTTGTTCAAATGCTTGCTCGATGTCGTCGAGGATGTCCTCGATGTGCTCCACGCCGATGCTCAGACGCACGGTGGTGGGGGTGATGTGCTGTTCTGCCAACTCCTCGGGTGAGCACTGGCTGTGAGTGGTGGTGTAGGGATGGATGACCAGACTCTTCACGTCGGCCACGTTAGCCAGGAGTGAGAACAACTTCAGAGAGTCAATAAACTTCCACGCATCTTCCTGTGTGCCGTTGATCTCGAAGGTGAAGATGCTACCTGCTCCGTTGGGGAAGTACTTGTTGTACAATGCGTTGCTGGGATGGTTGGGGAGTGAGGGATGGCTAACGCTCTTCACCTTGGGGTGTTTGCTCAGGTAGTCAACCACCTTGAGAGCATTCTCCACATGACGCTCAATGCGCAAGGGCAGACTCTCAACACCCTGCAGCAGTATCCATGCGTTGAAGGGCGAGATGGTGGCACCCGTGTCACGAAGGATGACGGCACGTATGCGGGTTACGAATGCGGCTGCACCAGCTACGTCGGCGAACACGGCGCCGTGGTATGAGGGGTCTGGTTTAGCCAGGGTGGGGTACTTGTCTGCATTTGCCTTGAAGTCAAACTTGCCTGCGTCAACGATGACACCACCCAGACTGCTGCCGTGGCCGCCAATAAACTTGGTTGCGCTGTGCACCACGATGTCTGCTCCGTGTTCGATGGGACGAATCAAGATGGGGGCAAAGGTGTTATCTACAATGAAGAGCACATTGTGACGGTGTGCCACTTCTGCTATGGCATCGAGGTTGGTCACGTCGCTGTTGGGGTTACCGAAGGTTTCTGCGTACACCACTTTGGTGTTGGGCTTGATGGCTGCCTCAAGTGCCTCCAGGTCGTTCACGTTGATAATGGTGTAGTCAACGCCCTGTGTGCTAAGTGTGTGGGTGATAAGGTTATAGCTTCCACCATAAAGGTTGTCTGCTGCTACTACATGATCGCCATTCTGCAATACATTCTGCAGGGCGTAGGTTACGGCTGCTGCACCGCTGGCTACTGCCAGACCTGCTACACCGCCTTCGAGGGCGGCAATACGGTCTTCAAATACACCCTGTGTGGAGTTGGTCAGACGACCATAGATGTTACCTGCATCTCTCAGTCCGAAACGGTCGGCTGCATGCTGACTGTTGTGGAATACATAGCTGGTAGTCTGATAGATAGGTACTGCGCGTGAATCGCTTGCGGGGTCTGCCTGCTCTTGGCCTACATGAAGTGCGAGGGTCTCGATGTGAAGTTTTTTCTGTGACATAGTTGTATGATTTTATTGATTAATATTCTTTTTGTCTTACCGCTATGTGGCGGTTGTTTTCTTTTTCTGCTGCAAAGTTACGAACAAAAAGAATGATTATCCAAACAAATCATGCTACTAAAGAAAAAATACACAGTAAAACCGTATTGTACAGTTGGTTTATTCTGCTGTAAGGCGTTCTGCGCCCATTTTGACTTCCTTAAACCGGTATTCCGTACGTCAGTTTCAGCGTGTCCATCACGAAGATGCTTTGTATGCGTGCCACATAGTCCAGCGCACCCACTTTCTCCACGATGAACTGTTGGTACTTTGCCATGCTCGACACAAACACCTTCATCATGTAGTCGCAGTTGCCACTCACATTGTAGCACTCGCTAACCTCATTCCATTTTTCCACTTCCTCCTGAAAGTCTTGCGCAATCTGCTTGTTGATCTGCTTCATGGATATGTTGCAGAATACCACAAAACCGCGTTCCAGTTTCTCGGCATCGAGCACGGCCACGTATTTGTGGATGAAGCCTTGGCGCTCAAGTCTTCTCAGTCGCTCAAACGTTGGGGTGGTGGAGAGGTGTATCTTTGAGGCCAACTCCTTTGTGGTCAATCTGCAGTCTTCCTGCATGGCTCTCAGTATGGCCAAATCTGTTTCGTCAAGTACTTGCTGTATCATATTTCTTTTGTATGTTTCAATCTTGTTAACTAAAGTTTCCCACCTTATGGAAGTTATTAGGAAGTTAATGAAGTTACTTTTGACGACGGTCAAAAGTAAATGTCTTGCTCCCTGAATGCATCTTACAAACGTATCGTCCTTTAACTTCCTAAGCGACGAAGGAGCGATAACTTCCTTTAACTTCTTTTAACTTCC
>JAKSLO010000016.1 GCA_024401185.1 Bacteroidaceae bacterium
GAAAACAAAATGTGGATAGATTTGGGCTGCTTGCAACCACAGTAAAAAATGCTAAAACGACAAACGACAACGAGGTTTTAAGGTTCTGAGATCTTAAGGTTTTAAGGTCTTGAGGATCTAAGGTTTTGAGGTTTGTCATGCATTTCTGCCCGATTTCTTTCCCCATTGTTAAATTTTAATTATTAATTCTTAATTTTTAATTTTGAACTATGGGTTATTTATTTACTTCAGAATCTGTCAGCGAAGGACATCCTGACAAAGTGGCCGACCAGATTAGTGATGCTGTGCTGGACAAGCTGCTGGCTTACGATCCTCAGTCAAAGGTGGCTTGCGAAACCTTGGTAACCACGGGACAAGTGGTAATGGCTGGCGAGATCAAGACAAAAGCCTACATCGACCTGCAACGCGTGGCAAGAGAGACCATCAAGCGCATTGGCTACACCAAGGCAGAGTATAAGTTTGATGCTGAAAGCTGTGGCATACTGAATGCCATCCACGAACAGAGCGGCGACATCAACCGCGGCGTTGAGCGTGAGACCCCCGAAGAGCAGGGTGCTGGCGACCAAGGCATGATGTTCGGCTATGCTACCAACGAGACGGAGAACTACATGCCTCTGTCGCTCGACCTTTCGCACCGTCTCGTCAGCGTACTGGCAGACATCCGCAAGGAAGGCAAGGAGATGACATACCTGCGCCCCGACTCTAAGAGCCAGGTCACCATTGAGTACAACGACGAAGGTGTGCCCGTACGCATCGACACCATCGTGGTATCGACCCAGCACGATGAGTTCGTACTGCCCGAGAACTACACCCAGGAGGCGCAGGACAAGGCCGACAAGCAGATGCAGGACCGCATAGCAGAAGATGTGAAGACGATACTCATCCCCCGCGTCAAGGAAGGCATACGGAGCGAGAAGGTGAAAGCCCTCTTCGACAACCCCAACATCATCTACCATGTCAATCCCACGGGCAAGTTCGTAATCGGTGGCCCTCACGGTGACACTGGTCTTACCGGCCGTAAGATCATCGTCGATACCTATGGCGGAAAGGGTGCTCATGGCGGTGGTGCCTTCAGCGGAAAGGACCCCTCAAAGGTTGACCGCTCGGCAGCCTATGCTGCACGCCACATTGCCAAGAACATGGTGGCTGCCGGCGTGGCAGACGAAATGCTGGTGCAGTTGAGCTATGCCATTGGTGTGGCAGAACCCGTCAGCGTGTACGTCAACACCTATGGCCGCAGCCATGTGAACATGACCGACGGCGAGATAGCACGCCTCATCCCCACCATCTTCAGCCTTACTCCCCGCGCCATCGAGGATCGCCTGAAACTGCGCAACCCCATCTACGAGGAAACGGCTGCCTACGGACACATGGGACGTGAGTCCAAGGTGGTCACCAAACAGTTTGAGAGCCTGTACAACGATGGCAACAAGAGTTTCGATGTAGAGCTCTTCACCTGGGAGAAGCTTGACTATGAGGAGAAAATAAAAGAGGTATTCTTCAAATAACACATCAACCTTACTGGTCATTTCAAAAAAAAAGACCAGTAAGGTTTTCTATACACGCACAATGAAAACCATAGCAGTTTACGCAGCTTCGAGCACCCAGATAGACGAGGCCTTCTTTGAGGCTGCCCGTCAGTTGGGACGCGCCCTTGCCCAACACGGCATGCGCCTGGTCAACGGGGCAGGCAACATGGGACTGATGCAAGCAACGGCCGATGCCTGCATGGAGGCTGGCGGTGAAGCCATCGGCGTAATACCCACATTCATGATTGAGCAGGACTGGCATCACAAGGGCATGACACAACTCATAGAGACGCCCGACATGCACACCCGCAAACAAACCATTGCCGACATGAACGACGGATGCGTGGCCTTGCCGGGTGGATGCGGCACAATGGAGGAACTGCTGGAAGTCATTACGTGGAAGCAACTGGGACTTTACTTTCATCCCATTGTGATACTGAATGTCAACGGCTACTACGATCCGCTTATACAAATGCTGGAACGCTCAGCCGAATACAACTTCATGCGCAAGCAGCACCTCTCCATCTGGCAAGTGGCACACAATGCAGAAGAGGCTATAGAAATGCTGCTCAACACCCCGGAATGGGACAGTAACGTGCGACGATTTGCAGCAATATGAACCAAAATGACAGCATCATATCGGTAACCGATACGGTAAGTAGCCCTGCTGCGCCCAAGCAACTGAAGGCACAAGTGGCGACCGACAGCGTATCAAGGCCCACCAGAATGAACGTGCCAACCGACGACTACCACATGAGTTCGGTTGACACGCTCCCAGTGGCTACCACCACCATCGACATGATGCACGACATGAAGCCATGGATGCCCGACTCAATGTGGGAAGGCACCCC
Organism: Bacteroidaceae bacterium; assembly: GCA_024401185.1. Lineage (GTDB taxonomy): Bacteria > Bacteroidota > Bacteroidia > Bacteroidales > Bacteroidaceae > Physcousia. The sequence continues at coordinate 2,381 of JAKSLO010000016.1, forward strand.
TTGGCCTGTTACCCGATGGGGTGACACCATAGCCACGCCACACGCTCTCTACAGCGACAAAGGTCTTTATGGTAAGCAGATACCCTACAACTACGCACGCGACAACTGGTTCTCGGGCTTGCTGGTCATTTGCTTCCTCGCGCTGATAGCCACGCTGGCATGGTCGCGCAAGTACATCACGAAGCAAGCCCGCGACTTCTTTTCGCCCACGAACAACCCAAAGGAGCAGAAGAAGATCAAGACAACCTTTGAGACACTCACCCCATTCATCATGGCTGGCGTGCTCAGCATCAGCAATGGCTTGGCACTGTTTGCAGTCACATCGCATCACTACGACTTAGAGGCAGGTCTGCATTCACCGCTCGTGACAATGGCGTTTTGCATCGGCATCTTCATCACCTACTACCTATCACGTTGGCTGATGTATAAATTCGTCAACTGGATATTCTTCAGTAAATCAAAAAAACGGACATGGAATAACGGATTTTCCTTTCTGACAAGCTTGGAAAGTCTGCTGTTTTACCCCATTATCCTGCTTATGCTCAACCTGGAGTTTGACTTTGCATGGACAGGAAAAATTGCCGCTCTAACGTTTGCTTTCATACGCATTTGCTTACTTTACCACACATATCGCATCTTTTTTCACAAAATATATGGTTTATTTCATTTATTTGCGTACCTTTGCATGCTTGAAATAATGCCAATTCTACTCTTGTGGAAATTCTTTGTGGTTTTCAACGCAGAGTTAATTGCAAAATAATTAGGACAAAGTTTTTTAAGGTATGATTAAGAAGATTCTGGTTTCACAGCCTCAACCCGCCTCACCGAAATCACCCTATTTCGACATTGCTACTCGACACGGAGTAGAGGTTGTGTTCCGTCCGTTCATCAAAGTTGAGGGCCTCAGCGCCAAAGAGTTTCGTCAGCAGCACATCAACGTGCTCGACTATACTGCCATTGTCTTCACCAGTCGCCATGCCATCGATCATTTCTTCAACCTATGCAAGGAGATGCGTATCACCGTGCCTGAAGACATGAAGTATTTCTGCATCACCGAGACCGTAGCGCTCTATATCCAGAAGTATGTGCAGTATCGCAAGCGCAAGGTGTTCTTTGGTGCAACCGGCAAGATTAACGACGTGCTTCCTGCCATGATCAAGCACAAGACTGAGCGTTATCTTACTCCCCTGAGCGATGTGCACAGCGATGAGATTAGCCAGATGATGGACTCAAAGAATCTCAACCATGCAGAGTGCGTGATGTATCGCACCGTAAGCAACGACTTTGCCGAGGGCGAGGCATTCGACTACGACATGCTCGTATTCTTCAGCCCCAGTGGAATCACCTCTTTGAAGAAGAACTTCCCCAACTTCGAGCAGAAGGACATTGCCATCGCCACACTGGGTCCTGCCACAGCAAAGGCAGCCAAGGATGCCAACCTCACCGTCAACGTGGAGGCTCCCTCGCCCGAATACCCCAGCATCACAGCTGCCATTGACGCTTATATCAAAAAGGTAAACGCATAAGAGGGCAGCCTCACAGTTTACATCTACAAGCAAGCAGAAACATGAACGGCTGCCATTTCCCCAAATCGGAGCGTCTGTGCAGCAAGAAACTCATAGAAGCCCTATTCGAAGGTGGACATAAATCCTTGTCCGCCTATCCGATTAGGGCTGTCTTTATGCCCATTGCCCCAAACCCAAGCGATGGGAGTACCCCCATACAGCCCACCACCTCAGCCCCCACACCTCTTGCCCAAGTGATGATGTCTGTGTCGAAGCGTCACTTCAAGCATGCTGTTGACCGCAACCGCGTAAAACGTCAGTTGCGTGAGGCCTACCGACTTAACAAGCACCTGCTCGCAGACAAACTGCAACAGCAACACCTTGTCATTGCCTTTATCTGGCTCAGCGATGACTTGTTTAAGACTTCCGTCGTACAAAGCAAAATGAAGAAACTCTTGCTGAGAATCAGCGAAGAGATAAGCACACAAGCCTAAAAAGCATCAAGGCACAGGGTCATAACCACTACCTCCCCAAGGATTGCAACGCAGAATGCGCCAGATGGCAAGTAAAAGTCCCTTGACAGGGCCATGCTTGCGAAGCGCCTCGACTGCATACTGACTGCACGTTGGCGTGAAACGACAAGCCGACGGGGTAAGAGGAGAGATGCACTTCTGATAGAAACGGATGGGCAAGATAAGCAGCCAAGAGACAGCCTTCCCCAACAAATTGAAGGGAAGGCAAATATAATGCCATATTTTCTTAATTGTATCCATCGCTATAATCAGTTTGTTTTGCTTGAAATGACAAATGAGAAACAGCCCTGCACTTTATAAAGCCTCAAACTCTGCTTAGTGGAAAGACAATGGGAAAGAACAATTACAATTGTCCTGTTTCAATCTGTTGCACAATACGTTCCACCAGTTTATCATCATCGTCAGGACGATAGTTCTTTTTCAGACTTGCGCCAAAGGTCCATGCAAAGACCTGATAGAAAGCAGCACGCGTAGGTCCGAGGAAAGCCTGCACAATCTCGTAGGAAGACTGGTGGCACTCACGGTCAACAAGCTTGATCAGCAGTTTGCCCTGTGAGAACGTCAGCTTCTTCATTTCGGGCGTAAACTGCTCCTTGATGTCACGCTCCACGGCCTTGATGTGCGCATCCTTGCTTTTCTTGTCGGGCAACAACTCCAGCATGGCATACGTCTCGTTGATAATGCGCTTGGCTCTTTGAGCAATGGGAAGCGTCTTTTTTACATTGTTCACCATCTTGTTCCATTTCTGACGCTGCTTCTCACTCTTAAACACCATAGGTGGGTACACAGGCAGTTCAGGCATCAGATACACCCACATTTCCTCACCCTCGTATATCTCTGGTTCCTTGTAACGGTAGAACTGAAGGCTTACCATACTGCCAGACTCTATCTGCTCCCTACTCATCTTCCTCTCCATCATCAAGTTGAGGTCGATAGGGCTATCGTCATTGGCTTGTGCCCATACGTTGGCACTCACCAGACTCATCAGATATATAAGCAACAGTCGCTTCACCGCTTTATGAATTGTAAACCATGAATAAGATTCCTTATGTTCTCTCCTTCCAGAACGAAGGCATGAAGAGGAACAATACAGGATAGATTTCGAGACGACCAACAAGCATATAAAAACTCATCAGCCACTTAGACGTTTCGTGCACGTGCATGAAGTTGGAAGTAGGACCACACATACCTGTACCCGGTCCAATATTGCTCAACATCGACACACAGCTTCCGATACTCGTATCCACATCCAAGCCAAAGAAAGTAAACACCACCATACCGGCCACCACCATAAGCAGATAGATGAAGATGAATGCCAAGGCGCGGCGCACACGATCGTCGCCTACCACCTGACCCGAAATGCGGATGCTACGTACCGTACGAGGATGTATCTGCAGCACAAATTCCTTGACTACACTCTTGGCACACACCAAAATGCGAATGACCTTGATACCACCCGCAGTACTGCCTGCACAAGCACCTATGGCCATAATGACTACAGTAGGCATCCAGAACGAATCGCCCCAAGCCACATAGTCACAATACTCGCCTGCAAAACCCGTGCTCGACATCACCGTACTGACGTGGAACAAAGACGTACGTATAGACTCCTCGGCTGTTGTGGGAAGCGTTCCGTATGCCGACATAGGTGTGGGAGCAAAATAGAACAACAGCACAAACACAACTATCGAACCTGCCCAAATGCCAAGGAAAGCACGCAATTCCTCATTCTTCCACAACACTTTGGGACGACGAATAACCATATAGTAGTAAAGTGAGAAATTGACGCTGGCCAACACCATGAAGATACTTGCCACATACTCTATCGTACCACTGCCAAAGAAAGCAATACTCTTGTCGTGCGTACTGAAACCACCCGTGGCTATCGTGGTAAGTGCATGGCACACCGCATCAAACAACCCCATGGAGAAAATCCAGTAAGCCAAGGCACACAATGCTGTAAGAAACAGATAGATGATAAGCAGTCGGCGTGCCGTACTGCCAATCTTGGGACGTAAACGATCCAGTCCGATACCCGTCACCTCGGCAGCAAAAACATTGCTGTTCTTCAGGTCGTACACCGGAATCAAGGCAAAAGAAAAGACCACAATTCCCAATCCACCCATCCATTGAGTCAAGCATCGCCAGAAGAGGATGCCATGAGGCATATCGTCCAATCCGCTCAAAACGGTGGCTCCTGTGGTCGTGAATCCGCTCATGGCCTCAAAAAAGGCACTTGCTACGTCCAAATCGAGATACAGAATGTAAGGCAACATTCCTACCAGCGAGAACACAACCCATGAAAGAGCCACTATGAGGAAGCTGTCGGCCCTGGAAAGGCGTTTTGAGCCTTTCTTACCTACCATCAATTTGGAGAGACCGCCCACGGCAAAGCAAGCCAAGGCAGTAATGCCAAGACTCTGCCAATCATCCTCATCGTGCATAAAATGATAATAAAGCGACACAAGAAAGGCAAGGAACACGAATGCTCCCTCTACCATCAATAATATGCCGAATATACTTTTTTTCATTTTCTACAAGTTTGGCAACGATCAAACCTTTGAGACAATCAGTAGCTTGCCGAGCACGGTATGCCTAAGGCCTCTACCCTATCGCGGATGGCATCCAATGTTTCACGACTTGCCTTTCGAAGCAAGGGTGAGGGTGTCTCTCTATCTACCGTGTAAATCATCACCTTCTGTGGCTGTATTCGCCTGATAGCCTGAAGCCAGGGAACCACAAACTCTTCCGTGCAGTTATTCACATCCTCACCCTCATGCTCGCCTTCCATGAACATGGTCTGAATGATAATGCGGTCGTGCATCTTACACAGCCACTCTATCTGTTCCTCAACATCATAGTGTCCACAAGGGCGATCCACCTTGGCAATATACTCCGCAGAAACCGTATCAAGCTTCATGATGGGATTGTCAAACAAGGCAAGCGCTTCGCGAACCTCCGCCTTTGTGATGCGGGTGGCATTGCTCAGGATGCTCAGCTTGGCTTGAGGGAAATACTTGTCGCGCAGACAAGCCACCTCCTTTACTATCTCAGCAAACTGAGGATGCACGGTGGGTTCACCGTTTCCGGCAAAGGTCAGCACATCGGGATGAGGACCATTCTGCTGCATATCCTGCAACCGAGCCTCAAGCGCGTCCTTCACCTCCTGCACGGTGGGCAGAGGCAGATGAGCACGATGTGCAGCATTGTAGCCGCACTCACAATAGATGCAGTCGAACGAGCACACCTTACCATCGGAGGGCAAAAGGTTGATGCCAAGCGACACGCCCAATCGTCTGCTGTGTATGGGACCAAAGATTGGAGACGGATAAATAACAGTACTCATTTATTTGGATGCTTTTTGTTTTTGCAGATGCAAAGATACAAATTATATTTGTACTGCATCCCATTTTAAGAAACTTTATATTTTTAATATAATATTTTATTCACTTTTTCACTCTTAAAAGCACACATCAATAGGCATAATAGCACTAAAAACAGGTAGCCAAAACAAAAAACACTAAAATCAGCACAACAAACTAAATACATGAATGATACAAAGATTCGACAACAAACACAAAGGTATGTATTTTCGTCTAAATCGGCCAAATGGCTTGGCAGAGAAGCAAATAATGCGTACCTTTGTGCATAAAAACAAAAAGCCCATGAAGAAACTGACATTTATAGGCATTATGATTCTTGCCATGCTGTCATGCAAGGAAGACTACCAACACATCGTCGATAAAGCGGAAGCCATGATTGACGAGCAGCCTGACAGCGCTCTGGCTTTATTGAGCGAGTGCAACAAAACGGTCATGCCTGAAGAACTGCAAGCACGATACTCCTTGCTATACTACATGGCACAAGACAAGAGTGGAATGGACGTTGACAACGATTCACTTATCGGAATAGCCTACGATTACTACATCCACCACACCGAAGACGAACACTATGACCAATGTATGTTTTACATGGGCAACTACTATATGCTAAACGACAGTACCAAAGAGTCGGAAGACTGCTACAACAAGGCCATACGTGCAGCCGACGAAGGCAGCGACTACCGCATAGCCTATATGGCACGCGAGATGCTGGCTCGCTCTATCGTACAGAGCAATCCCACCGAAGCCATTCGCTTAGGAGAGGAAGGTGTAGCCCTCATCGAAGAACACGATAGCGAAAACCTGCACAACCACGTATGTCTGCTGATGGTTGTAGCAGAAAGCAACTGGTACACAGACGACTACGAGCAAAGTCACGAATACTTGAACCGTGCACTCCCAGAAGCCAAGCGACTGGGCGACGCACAGTTATTGGGTTCGGTGTACCAAAGCATAGCCACAACCTTCCTGAACGAAAACGTATCCGATAGCGCTTTGCACTACTCACGTTTGTCGATGCAGCAATCAGGCCATAACGACCAGCAACAACTTATATATGCCCTGTCGCTCATTCAATCCGATTCCATCGACAAAGCAGAGAGAACGTTCCAGGACATCCTGCGCCAAACCGACTCGGAAGAAATGAAAGAGGTGGTGTTCCGTGAACTGCAAAAACTGTCGTATGCATCGAACGACATCTATGGCGTGATGACCTATGCCGACTCTGCCATCAACAGCAAGGATGTTCTCTACCATAACGTACTGACCCTGAGACACGACTATTACGAAGAGGCATTGCAACAGGAGCTTGAGGCGCTGAAACATGCAAACGAAGCAGAGAAACGCTCCATGGAACTCCACTTCAGCCTCATCATCAGTACGATTGTGATAGTATCATTCATCATCTTCTATCTGCTCTACCGACGTAACGTAAAGCGCAAAGCCATGCTGGCACAAGAGCGCCATAAACATCAACTGGAACTACAGGAGGCTCAGGCACGCCACGAGGCTGAACTGAAGGATCAAGCTCACCGTATGGAATTGCAAATGGAGGAAGAACGCCATAGGCAGGAGATTTCAACCCGTGACCTGCAGTTATCCATCATGCGACGACATCTGCAAAACAAGCTCGAAGTAGTGGGGCGAATAGAAGACGGACGCGATGAGGAGAAGCGCATTGTGATCAGCGAGGCAGAGTGGAAAGACATCGAGGTGTTTCTCAATGGGGTGGATAACCTCTTCGTGGAACGCATCAGCAAGGCATTTCCACAGCTCAGCATAAAGGACATACGCTTCTGCATGCTCTTACGCCTGGGACTCAACACCAAGGACCTGATGAACGTGTATTGCATCAACGACAGGTCGGTAAAACAAAAAAAATACATGTTCAAGGAAAAGCTCGGTCTTACGGATGCAACAGTCTCTCTGAAGCAGTTCATCGATGGTTTCTAAAACACAAGTCGTTCCTGCACAGGAAAAAACGAAAATAAATTTTGTTTTTCACTCACTTATTTGTACCTTTGCAAAGTATATTCTGACAAGAAAAAACTATGAAAGGCGAATTAAGAAATCAACTACAAAATAAGATTGACAATCTGAACAAACCCAAAGGGTCGTTGGGCAGATTAGAGTCGCTTGCCCTGCAGATTGGACTCATACAGCAGACGCTTTCCCCACATTTGCAGCATCCCTGCCACATTCTTTTCGGCAGCGACCATGGTATAGAGAGAGAAGGCGTTTCGTTCTCGCCTCGTGAAGTGACGTGGCAGCAGATGATCAACTACGGCAAGGGAGGCGGTGGCGTGAACATGTTCTGCCGTCAGCATGGCTTCAAGTTGCTGGTGGTAGATGCTGGTGTCGATTACGACTTCGACCCTGTTCAGCACAGCCACATCATCCCTCGTAAGATAGCCTACGGCACACGCAACTTCCTGCATGAGGCTGCCATGACGAAAGATGAGTGGAAACGTGCCCTGGACATTGGCGCGGAAATGGTGGACAAGTGCCACGCAGAAGGATGTAACATCATCAGTCTGGGTGAGATGGGCATTGCCAACACCTCTCCTTCAAGCATACTGATGCACCTGCTGCTTCACATCCCACTCGAAAAGTGCGTAGGAGCTGGTAGCGGTTTGCCCAGCGAGGGTGTGCGCCACAAGTACGAGGTACTGAAACAAAGTGTGGACAACTTCCGAGCTATTGGTGAGGATGACGGTTTGGTGGAAAAGACAGCAGCCTACTTCATGGGCTACGAGATGGCATGTGCCACAGGAGCCATGTTGCGTGCCGCAGAGCACAGAATGATTATCCTTGTGGATGGATTCATCATGACGGCATGTATGCTGGTGGCTATGAAGATGCGTCCAGAAGTGAAGGATTTTGCCGTGTTTGGTCATTGTGGCGACGAGGGTGGCCATAAGCTGATGCTTGATGCCATGGGGGCAGAGCCTTTGCTACATCTGGGGTTGCGACTGGGTGAGGGAACTGGTGCCATCTGTGCATTCCCCATCGTGCAGTCGGCCGTGAACATGATTAACGAAATGGACAATTTTGCTCATGCAGAAATCACCAAGTATTTTTAATCGGGTCTTTGCCACCCTCATCTTCTTCACCCGTCTGCCCTTGTGGCGCATCTGCAGTCCTGACAAAGACAGCTACGAGCGCGTTGTGCCCTTCTGGCCTCTGGCAGGATGGCTGACAGGAATGGTGATGGTACTGACGTTCTTGCTGACATCGAGCATGCTTCCGTTGGGCATCAGCGTGGCGCTGACGCTGGTGGCACGCCTCCTACTGACTGGTGGACTTCATGAAGACGGCTTTGCCGATTTCTGCGATGGTTTTGGTGGAGGCACTTCCAAGAACCGCACGCTCGAAATCATGAAAGACTCGCATATTGGCACCTACGGGGTATTGGGCCTGGTACTCTATTACCTCATACTGTGGCAAACACTAACCACACTCCTTGCCACGGGTATTACCCCCTGGGTTATGATGGTGGTGGATGCCTTCTGCAAGTATCTGGCCAGCACCATCGTATATTTCCTTCCCTATGCCAGAAAAGAGAGTGAAGCTAAGTCGCGCATCGTGTACACGCGTACCTCAACTTCAGAGAAACTGCTAAGTCTTGTATTAGGAGTCTTTCCCTTTATCGTGGTGGTGATGACAACCATCGTGGTAGCTCCAGCTTCGTTCAACTGGCACTTTTCAAACACCTCACTCTGGTTATTAGTCATGCTCATCCCCGCCCTGCTTTGTGGGTTGCTGTTTCGTTTGATGCAACGTCGTATCAATGGTTACACGGGCGATTGTTGCGGAGCCACTTTCATCATGGCAGAGCTTTGCGCCTACATCTGTCTGGTGGGAGTGCACATGTAGGTGTTTTTGCCATAATTATCACTAATTCACTCATTTTCTTCACACAAACAGCTCATATATCTATTAGCAAGAAGGGCATACAGACATCACACCTGCACACCCTTCTTTTTGTTTTTATCTGAAAGCACTCTACACAATGGGGGTGCTTTTTCCACCCCATCGCGTTTATTAGTTTTTGACCTGACTTATTGGCAACGAATCCAAAGGTTCTTCAAAAGACATCTCTTGCTTTACGTCGAAGCTACCTTTTTCATCATCCACAGGAATCATCTCAGGCACCCAAACCTTCTTGCGCTTAGCAGGATTCAGCAACATGTCGATGAGGGTGGTCACATCGCATAGGCCTACTTTCTTGTCACCGTTGGTATCAATCAACGTGATATCTTTGGGCACCTCGCTAATGCCCATTATCATCTTCATAAGTTCGTCAACGTCAGCAATGGTGAGCGCCTTGTCGCCATTCGTATCGCCAATCCATCGCCATTCTGCATATATGGGTAGCCCTGTAGCTATAAGTATAATAAAAAGAAACTTTCTCATAATCATTCACTTTTACTTAACGAACACTTTCTTGCCATTCTTGATATAGATGCCCTTGGCGGCATTCTTCACCTTCCTGCCGCTAAGGTCATACATCTCCGCCTCTTGCTTGTCGTTTGTTGTCACTTCTACGTTGTCAGTTCCCCACTCGTCATCAAAGACCATAATCTTCACCTCATTCACCGCCTTAGGATTGCCATTACGGTCGGTCACACTCATATACCAGCGGAAAGGCTGTAAATCGCTGCTTGCAGAAGCTGCTTGCTTCAACGTACCACCTCCCATAGCATAATAGCCATTTGCCATCATGTCTGTTCCTGTAATGGTTTTATAGGTACCCGTAAAGCAGAACTTAGTGTTCCAGCTTGTTACATCAAAGGTATTCTCTTCCGTTTTATATAGAATCTCGTTTGTTGATGTTGTTGTCTTGGTTCCTGTATTTTTTGCTTTGATTAAATAAGGAGTGTTGGGTTCTGTATAACCTGCCTTGATTTTTATTGCCTCAACCTCTGTCATGTCAATTTCTCCATCCTCATCATAGTCGAATTGATGTACGTCATTGATGCGAGCCAATTCAAAATCATTTTTCCAATCTTCATACTTTATACTGAATGGTATATAAAGTGATTGCCATTGAGTGTTGCTATAAGAACGTGAATATGATATTTTCTTACACTCGGTTTCTGCTTGATTTTCAAATGTATATCCATCAATAATCTCTGCACCTGTATTCTTAACAGTCACAATACAATATGCAGTAAATCCACCGTCATCAGACGTTGCGGTTACTATAGCAGTACCCGAACCAATTGCTGTTACAACTCCGTTTTCTGTAATACTGCAAATAGATGGAGTCATGCTTTTCCATATTACCTTCTTATTAACCGCATCTATTGGAACAATATTTGCGGTTAGTTGAGCGGTTCCTCCTATTTGGTATATTGTAATTGTCGAACAATCTATCGTCAATTCAGTCACCGGCTGATTAACAACCACTTTGCACTCTGCCTTTATGCTATGATTACTATCTGGAGTGCCAGTGACAACAGCTTCACCCACATTGACAGCAGTTACCTTTCCATTCTTATCAACAGTTACTACCTTTTCATCTGAACTACTCCAAATGATTTTATTATTATCAACGTCAGCGGGAGTTAATGTTGCTTTCAACTGATAACTTCCACCTTTGTTAATGGCTATTTTCTGTGTATTTATATTGATAGCTGTTGCCACTTTAGACTTGACTATCACAGCTTTCTCTGTCTGTTTTGCTGGATCATAATACTCATTTCCATCTTCATTTGCATATAGTTTAACCGTTCCAGGTTGCATACAGAGTAGATAGTATTTGCCAGATTCATAGATAACTGTGGCTATATTATTGTCTGACACAGAATACTGCACTTGGTTTCCTGATGATGAGGTTGCTTTTAACTCAATTTTATCATCAACATAAGTTGTGTTGAAATTTTGTGACCAATTTATGTTTTGAGTTAGCTTTTCAACTGTGAAAACACCTTGCAGATAAGTTATTTCATAATTTTTGGCACTGGCTCCTGCTATATATATTGGATATGTGCCAGGGACAGTATTGCCAACAACCGAAGTGAGAACTGTAGGCTTTGTTGTAAGGACATCTTCATTTTCGCCATTTTTGAATCCTATGTATTCAATTTTGAACTCAGGATTTTTTTCACCATATTTTTTTGTACATGAACTAACATATACTGTCAGAGGCGCTTTCTTTATAGTATAACTATATGGTATGTCGCATGAAGTTGTCCAATAACTCTTTGAAAAAGTGGTTTTTACGTTTCCTACATGACGCCCAGCAGATGCATGAATAGGGTTGTTTTCAAAAGTGATATCGAATCCAGGAATGTTTGAACGGTATATGAACTCGGGCGTGTTTCCTGTGTATTCGTATTCAGTATCTTCTATGTCAACCAGTTTACTGCGAATTGCATTTGGGAAAATATTTGCGTAATTGTCAGGGTATGCACAATATACATATTTAGGCTTTACACTTTGTGTATCATAATCCATTTTTGGAGAAAACAAGTAAAGGTTTTTAAATGCTTGGCCAGAAATGATACCTGGAACACTTTCGAATCCGTTACCTATATATACATCTGTTAATAGGTCTGCCCCTATCAAACAATAACTGCCTGTAAATTGGCATCCATCTGGATAATTAAACTCTGTGATATTTGTCTCCGAAAATGAACCTTCTCCTATCTCTTTGAGGCATGTAGGTAGCCATGCACTTGTGAGGCTTTCGCACATGTCAAACGCATATTCCCCTATGGATTCAATAGCTGGCAAAGTGACAGTTTTTATACCCTTAGATTGTCCGAAAGCGTGTGCTCCTATTTCTGTCAGAATTGGAGCATTGATGCTCTCTATGGAGTTACATTCATAAAATGCACGTTCTCCAATTCTTGTGATTTTGCTGAAGTCAATATCCATTAAATTTACACATTCATAAAAGGTTTTCTTCCCAATGGCTATAGAATTTCCCTCAATAATAACTGTCTTTAGTTTTCGGCATTCACTAAATTCAGAATCTGCCAGCGACTTTACATTTTTTCCAAACGTTATTTTCTCTAAGCTTGGTGGATTTGAAGAATAAGAGGAGCCCCATGTCGTTTCTTTATCGTCATATACGATAGGACGGTTAATGACTAATTCTTTCTCACGATGCCAAGTAGAGTATTGTTTTAAATGTATTGGATTGGTTGTTTCTTCAAATACAATTGTAGAGGCATTCATTCCCCAAGTTTCTACTTTTGTAACTGTTTTTGGGATTCTTAATGTATTCACGCCGCTTCTATACATTGCATCTTCAAGCATTGTTGTTACCTCATAAGTCTTTTGGTTGTATGTTACTGATTCAGGAATGCTAATATCTCCTTTGTAGTAAGTCGTATTAGCATTTGGACCGCTAGTTACTCCTACTGTACGTGCTTCTTCCGAGATAATGTGATAATAAATGCCATCTACGATAAAATCGTAAGTGGGAGAAGCTGAACGAACCGCATTGGTGTTCAAAACGAAAACCAACGTAAAAAACAGTTTAACGATATTTCTCATAATTGTAATAATATTGATTAGTATTTGATGATTGATACGTATTAGGATTTTATCACATATTTATTGTGATCTTTTAGCCTTTTTTGCATTCTGTTTTTGGATCTAAAAAACATGATGATGGTACTTCGTTATACAACCTATGTCCAATAGTTTTAATTTTAAGCTCTTTAGCGAGATTGCTTATTATCGACAATTGCTCTTTAGTAGCTTTTTCGTCAACAACTATTTTTTTTAAACATTTAGCAAAATCTATCTTTATGTCAATATATTTACATTTATTATTCTCTTCAAATTGGTAACTTTCATTTTCAGTATACAAGAATAGCCGTATTTCATTTTCGTATCTGTACGCCGGTCTTTTGATTAGCATTAATGACAAACAGGTTTCTATGTTAAGTTCGGAAGAAAAGAACCGTTTGAATAGATACGAGTCTATTGTCCTTAGTTTGTTTATTGTAGAAGTCTGTCTATACGTAACCTTTCCTTCATACATTTTTAAACCAGATGGAATGTTTGCCAGCAGTTCCTTTCTTAGTGCTTCAAAATCAAAGACGAATTGAGTGCAGAGCCCCTTTTTTCCTTCTGTCTTTCCATACGTATAAACTTTCCAAGCAGCTTCGCAAGATGTGGTTGGTGTTATGCATGTGGCCAATAGTGTTGGCATGTTTTTTTTCCATCCCAACTCTTTTTTGTAGTTAGCACAATAAAACAGTTTTTCATAAGGGTCTTTCCAACTTTTGGGTTCAATGAAACGAATAGTTCCATTTTCCAAACATTTTTCTGCCGTTTCCAAATCCATGTACTTACATACTATCACCTCTCTACATTTACTTCCAAGAATATAATACCGATTAGTTCCATGGTAATTTTCACGAATACTTCTTGGCTCTAATCTGTCACTTCTGTTAGGCATAAATACATCTATTGCCTACATACCCCCATGTATTGGCCTTTTGGATTAAACATATACAAGAAAAACGCAGGGATAATGTCCTTGCTCATCTTGCATCTGGTATCGGCAAACACCATAACTGAAATGAACTGAGTACAATACACCCCGCGCTGAAAGTATAGCAGCTGCATCAGCGCGGAGCTGTATGCACATACATATACTCAGTACGGGCGTACCGAACTACCTTCATCCTTCAGTTGTGAAATTTTGCCGATTTCGATGCAAAGGATAAAAGCGTGGAACGCCTTCTTGGTCATTGTGGCTGTCCAGGAACACATCAAAGTGAACCATGCTCCACATGACGATGGCAAAGTTAAAGAAAAAGATTATATCGGCAAAGCATTCTTCGAAAAAAATCATGGAATATTTGTATGATGCTCGTCATTTCCATGAAAAAACAACGTCTTCATCGCTATTCAACCATACATACAACAAACAATCAAAGTACTGACTCCAAACGGACCCGGAACCAACTTTTGCGCAATAATCAATAATAACAAATTATACGATTGATAGTTACACTATGTTAGTATATGTAATTCTAAGCAAAGTAAATATCTTGAAAAGCATCTCTACAAATATCTCCAAAGACAATCTTGCACTCTCTATTCTCGTTGCGTTTGTTAGGAACTTCTTTTGTAAACATTTACCACTCTTCTTCTCTATGTCTCGAAGTCTTCCCGATACCAACCCGATATATTCCCGATATATTCCCGATGCCTTTTTTTATGTATTATGCCCCAAAAATGCTTGTTTCGTGGCATAATTACGTTTTTTCTTGTAAAGGATAATTTACATGGCGTAAAAGCTGCTTTTCTTTTTATGTTACCATTTTATAAACATTTTCCGATAAAAGTTTGATGGAATGAGAATATAAAAGTTAACTAAAAGCTGCAATACGTTATTTTCTGCACAATCTGTCCTGGATCGACGATGGTGAGAGTAAGGGTGTGCTGTTGGCGCGACTTGTCGAGTGGAAGGGTGGCCACAAATTCCTTACGGTTCTCCAGTACCTGAACCTTCCATTCCATGCTCCATTCCTTGAATACGTTTTCGAACACAACGGGAGTTCCACCATCTACGCAGATCTTAATGCGGTTGCTCTTGTCGGCAGCCACAGGCCACATGGGAAGCACAGACAAGCATACCTTGATAGAGTCGCCTGTATGATGAAACGTCTCTGCAGGGATGTCAATGTCTATCGAACCTTTGGCATGCTCGTTGAGTGGCTCTCCCATCTGTAGTGCCAGCCAATCTGTGCCAATGCCTTGCAACAGTCTGAAATCAGGGGTCCGTCCCACAACGTCAGCCAGCGAAGAAAGCTCAATCTTATGCGTAAGTTCTGGATGAAATTGTGAGGCAGGCAGACGGAAATGATCGGTAGGTTCGTCCACGAGTTCAGGCATCATCTGATATTTTGCCACGAAACCGGGAGGAACTTCCGACATCATCTGGTTCCATTTGCCATCCAACTGTGTGTTGTATTGCTGCAGCAGGCGTTCAATCTCTTCGTGCGCCTTGCGAGCCTCACGGGCAAAAAGGGCACTTCCTGTTTCGTGATTAGCCTGTGCATACAAGTATTTACGGTTCATCTGGTAAGCAGAAAGCACCGAGTATCCCAGCATCTCGAAGAGGGCAGGACGCAACTCCTTTGAAACGGCCTTCTCGATATCCTCGTAAGCCTGACAGATATTCTGGTAGTCAACAAGTCGCTTCTGAGCCGTCCCTGTCTTGAAAGAAAAGTCAGTATCGTGCAGTCTATCATTCTCCTGATTATCCCATTCTATCTCGTACCCCATAAACTCAGGCTTGCGATCCCATGCCAAACGGTAATAGTTGTCGAGAATGAACTGGAACTCCTGCTGATGCGTAGTGCCGAACACCTTTGCCAGCCATTCTGCCTGATAGGTATTGGCATTTTCGTAGTTGAAACGCTTGAAGTCGTAAGCCATGTCGAAGAACATCTGCGTCTCCACCTCCAAAGGCTTGATGTCTCCCACATTAAGCAGCCAGTAACGGTCAGCCCCTGCCTGATAAGCCTTGAGCAATTCCTCGTACATCAGCATGGGAGCGGTAGAGGGAATCCACAGATTGTCGTGTGGTGTTCCCAAGTAACTGAGGTGGTAGTACACGCCACTACGTCCGCCGCGCTTACGTTCAAGACTGTTGCTTACACGTTTCATGTAGCCGTAGTTATCGTCAGGCCAAACCAAGGTGATGTCGTCGGGCACACGAAGTCCGGCATCATAGATGTCGAGTGTCTCCTTGTAGGGAACGAATATCTGTGGGATGTGACTGGCCTTCTGCATCTTGTACTTCTCAAGAATGGCACGCTGGTCGGCAAACACCTTCTCAAGGGTACGAGCTCGATCGCCATTGTCAAGACTTCCCTTCATAGCCTCATCGTGCAGTCCACGCATGCCGGTGGTGTAGATGTTGTGGTATTGAGCCGTCTCGCGCAGACGATTGTCAAACTTCTCCAGAATCCTTTCGCGGTTCGTTTCGTAGTTCCACTCGCCGTCCCGCTCCTTGTCCCACTCGCTGGGAGCCGCATTGTTGACAAGCAGAGGTTCGCAATGACTGGTAGTAATCATGATGCCCCACTCATCGGCCACCTGCTGACTCTCAGGATGGCTGTAGAAAGCTCCCGTGCAAGTATGCATGGCTGGAGCCAGCATGTTTCCCTTAAGACGCAAGATGAGTTCGCACACCTTGTCGTAGGTCTTGGGACCAATGTCGCCCAGTTCCTTTTCGAAGTTAAGAGACGACCACGTCTTCAAGCCCCAGTCCTCATCGTTGATGAAGATGCCACGATACTGGATAGTGGGAGACTGGCTGACAAAGTTCTCGCAGTAATCGTTGACCACAGGCAATGCCTCTTTGTCTTCCGCATCGCCTCCCTCTGCTTTGGCTACAGCCTGCTGTCCGACCTTAGCCTGATGAGGCTTTACGTCAGCAAACCAATACCAGGGATTAACTCCAATGGCCTCGCTAACGTGCAGCACGCCATAGGCTAAGCCTCGTGCGTCGGATCCTGTGATGGACAGCGTGTTTCCCTTGGTGTCGATGGCAAACCGTTCCCATGTGCCACGAAGTTCCTTGTGCAGGCCTGTGCATGACGTGGTTGACAGGACTATCTTCTCGCCTCTCGCTGCTTGTGTGCCAACAAGAGGTCTGATGCCCGAGACACGTTCTATGTCGTCGGCCAGCACCTGTGCCATCTTTCCGACCAGAGGCTTGTCCTTGGGATTGTACACAATGGTGGCCTTGGTAAGGTCAATGGCCCATGACACCGTTGTGCCGACAACGAGAGACAATAAAAGTATGAGTCGCTTCATAGGAATAAGTTAGTTACGTTAGTTACGTTAGTTGGATACGCAAAATTACTTTTTTTCTCTCTAAATATCAAGCAAAAGCCACTTGTTTTTGCGAAAAAAGCGCAAAAAGGCACCAATAAGTTTTGCATCCACTGAAGTAATTGCTATTTTTGCAGAAAAATAGGCATAAAAGATGGATAAGGAATTTGAAAACAAAGCCGTGAGCATGTCTGAGGAGGAGGCTCTTCAGCAAGGCATCAAGCTAACCCCTTTTTACGATGATTTGTTTGTCACGGGTGGGCAGTCAGAAGTGGAGACTCCCGGCTATGGCTGTCATTCCACCGGATTGTACATACCGGGGGTACGGGCAGAGGCCTTTCTACCCGTAGTGGGGCACTCCATGGAACCTTACATCTACCCCGGTGACATCGTGGGAGTGCGTGCCATCTCCAGCCTGGAGAACATAAACCCAGACTCCACCTACCTGGTGATGACGCGAGGCAACGAGCGTATGATTAAGCATATCATCCCCACTTCGGCAAGCGAGGATAGTATTACTTTGGTAAGCGACAATCCCGCCTATCCACCTTTCCGTATCCTGAAGAGCGATATCGTGAAGGTCATGAAGGTGGTATACAGTGGAAGGACGTATAAATAACAGAAGTTTCGCACCCTTGGGTGGTTGAAACTCTGTAAGTTCTTCTGCACGTTGTGCGAAGCATCGGCCTACGGCACGCTGAGCGAAAGGAAGCCAAGGAAGAGACTAATTCCTCCTCCAGACAATGTCTTCCACACCCGCATCGACATTGAGCTTGCGAGCCAGAACAAAGAAGTAGTCGCTGAGGCGATTGACGTAGCTCAGCACTTGCTCGTCAACCTCAGCCCCGCATTCTACCAGACGAAGAATGCATCGCTCTGCACGTCGGCAGACGGTGCGACATACGTGAGCCTGTGATGAGGCTACCGTACCACCGGGAAGGATGAAAAGGCGAAGGGGAGGAAGCATGGCCTGCAAGCGGTCTATCTCGCTCTCCACGGCACTTACCATCTCGGGGGTAACGATGTTTCCGCTGCGCACTTCGCGCTGCGAGTTGTCGGTAGCCAGATAGCCACCCACTACAAAGAGCTTGCCTTGTATGTCGGTAAGGAACTGCTTGTCTGTATCATCGGCATCGAGGGCTATGAGCAGACCCACATGCGAGTTCAGTTCGTCCACGGTGCCATAGCTTTCCAAGCGTTCACAGCATTTCGATACTCTCTGTCCTCCTACCAATGAGGTCTGGCCCTTATCGCCGGTTTTGGTGTACACTTTCATGGTTTTGTTGTATTTTTGCGCGCAATAGATTTTCTTGTTTATTGTTTATAACGCATGGTGCTGCGTTTTATTGTTGCCAACACACTTTTTCTGCATTTATGCCTTGTACTTATTTCAGAACAGGGATTCGGTCCAAAAACCGAAATCCCCATCCTAAAATACAACATTATTTATTTTATGCAGAATATTACACTCCTCACGGAGTCTTTTTAGAGTTAGCTTGCATACTGAGCAGATAATCGCCCGACTGGCATTGTAAGGCGACACCATATACTTCCAAGCAGGAAAAGTTCGGTTTGAAGAACAGTTTTCCAAGGCACATCCCATGCTCTTACCTATTGTCTTTTGACTGCAAAAGGTATTCATGCCATCCTGCGCACCCATTCCGATGCTGCAAGTAGGAAACGCTCATCTGAGCGCTATCAATCGACCTGTAATCATAAGATGAGACTCCAAATCCTGGGAGTATATTTTCACTTAACTCAGACTTTGGCAGGTATTCTGACTTTCCACAGACGTCGGCGTCTTCCCGTTTTCACAGTGACTCGTTGCCAACTCTATAATGTGGATTACAGCTGCAGGAACAGTTCAGGTCTTTCACCTGATTCCCTTGCACAATGAACCGCTATGGCACATCGTTACCAAATCTGTCGCAAAGATATTGTGTTTTTCTTAAACCACAAAGAAAATGAGCGTTTTTTTTTGCTATTACCTTTATTATATTGGTTTGTACCTGATTATGACCATGCTAATGGGCAATCCAAAAAGCCTGTTGCAGACCAGCATTTCGTGGCTCCTATTTCCCTTCAGCTTTCACTCAAGTTTCACTCAGTTGGCTTACGTCTTGCTTACGTCAAAACACGTAAGCCAAACGTAAGCCAATCGAGTGAAGATAATGTGCACCTAAGAGCAAGACAAATGGCAATTCGCCTAAGAGACGGGAGCTTAGTTTTATCCTCCCCACATCTCATCGGGAAGTTGTTTGCCACAATGAGGACAATAGAAAGCCTCATCGGGCAACGGACAGCCACACTCTGGGCATTTTACGGCATCGTTAGGTTGTTTCTTATCCTCCGACGAATGGCGTTTGTCGTGAATGAACTGCGCACTGACGATGCCCGTAGGCACAGCCATGATGGTGTAGCCAAGCAACATAATGACGGCACTCAGACAACGACCCAGGAGCGTGACAGGAGCCAGATCGCCATAACCCACGGTAGTCATGGTCACAATGGCCCAGTATATACTGGTAGGCACATCAGTAAAGGGGGTGTTGGGTTGGTTGCCCTCCATCATATACATCAACGTACCCAATGCTATGGTCATGATGAGTACAAAGAGGAAGAAAACAGCTATCTTGCGGAAACTCAAGCGCAGCGACTTCATCAGCTTGTCACCCTCCTCCAGGAAACTGAACAGTTTGAACACACGGAACACGCGGATGAGGCGGAACGTACGCAAAATCATCAGGTAGCGAGCCGAACCAATGATCCACCCCAGATATAAGGGTAAGGTGGACACGAGGTCGATGATGCCAAAGAAGCTGAAGAAATACTTGATGGGCTTGGGAGCACAATACAAACGGCATAGATACTCCAATGTGAAGAAGAACGTAAAGACGTACTCCAGCACCGTGAAGACGGTCTTCAGCACGGGGTGAAGGCCAGGCATGCTCTCCACAATGACCAGCACGATGCTTGCCACGATAACCCACAGCAACGTGATGTCGAACATCTTGCCAAACTTGGTATCACTCTCAAAGATAACGGAGTTGAGCTTTTGCTTCAATTTCTCGTTCTGCAAAATACTATGGATAAATGCCTTGATTTTTTTCATGTTATGTATATGTTTAGCACCTCATGAGCCCCATGAATCCACTTTTTTTTGCAAAATTAAAAAAAAAAACTCATTTTCAACTTAACTTTTCTTCGTTTCTTACGTTTATAAGGCAGAAATGATAAAATAAATGAAGCAACAAGAATTTGAAACAATAGCCCCAGAATTGCGAGACGTGATGTTTAACATCGGCCTGCAGTTTTTCCATAGCGAGGTTGAAGCCGATGACGTGGCGCAAGAGGGCTTGCTCACACTCTGGAAGCTGCACGAGCGGCTTGAAGCAGGCCTCTCGCATCGAGGATTAGCCATACGCATTGCAAAACATTGCTGCATGGACATGGTGCGGAAGCGAAAACGGACGGTGGAACTGAACCCACTGGACGCCAACGGGCAACAGACACAGCCGGAAACGGCACTCTCGCCGCACGAACAACTGGAGGAGACCGAACTCGACCAAGCTCTGGACCAGGCCATCAGCCAACTGAAACCGAGCGAGCGAAACCTCTTTGAACTACGGCAGATGCAAGGCCTATCAAACGATGAGATCTCACAGCGTACGAACATCCCTAAAGCCTCGGTAAAGAGCATGGTGTCAACGGCACGCAAAAAGGTTTTTGAAGAATTAAAACGAAGATTAAGACAATGACATACAACGAAACAGAACAGCTCATTCAGCGTTACCTTGAGGGTGAAACCACTCCTCAGGAGGAACAGCAACTAGCCTTGGAGGTGTCGCGCCAGGATGCACCCGAGGATTGGAAACTCATCGCAGAGATGCTGGGCACACTCACCATCGACGAAGCCCTCTACGACCAGGAGATGCGCCGTCGCGAGGAGGTTGCGGTTCATACAGAAAAGAAGAAGATGCACCCCATACGCAAGCGTATGGCATGGATGTGGACGGCAGCCGCTTGCCTCATAGCAGCCGCCATTACCGTACCAATGGTTTGGGGCAGTCACACCGAACCCGACATGGTTGCCTATGTGTATGGAGAGGAAATAACCGACCCAGAGGCCGTGATGCAACTGATGGCCAGCACGATGGAGGATGTGCTCGACAACGGACCGTCGGACCCTGTGGCCCAACTGGAAGGAATATTTGGAAACTAAAAAAGATTTAGATATGAAACGGACATCTTTATTATTATGGTTGCTCATGGCGCCTTTCATTCTTGCCATGGCACAGAAAAAACTTCATGTATCGCCCATCTTTGAAGGTAAGGTAATCCCCAAGAAGCGCATGGTGGAAACTTTGGCAAAGGGACAGTCGATGGCTGCCTACAATTTGAGTTACTTCCGCAGCATCAAGGTCAACGTCACCGCCGACGAGATGACAAGAATCTATAACATCGTAAAGCAGGACGTGGGTAACCTGGAAGAGTCAGAGGATTTGGAATATGGTCGCGAGAACGACATCGTATCATACTGCATCAAGCACTTTCCTTTGGTCGGCAACAAGCAACAGATTATGAATCTGAACCGATACCTGTGCTACCAGTGCTACGAGTCATCCAGGGGAGGCTATAACATCACCCTCGTCTATATAGAAGGATCTGCTGGAATGCAAGAGTTAAAAAGAATGTTTAAGAAAAAGTAAAAAAATAAAAATAAATTATGAAAAAGAATACTATGCGCGCTATCCTTTGCGCAATGACAATGTTGGCAGGCGTACCTGCCATGGCACAGGAAACTGAAATGATTAATACCACCAAGTATACCGTTGGGGTAGGTATAGCTAAACACAGCTCTTCGGAAGATTCCTTGTATCACGAGGAAAGAAATCCTGGTGGTTTTGATTTCAGCCTTAGCTATCTGCGCGAGAAATGGGGATCTAATGTAAAAGAATATAAGAATGAGTTTACCCTCGAGGTAGGAGGTAACATCGGTATAGGCTTCACAGGCACCACCAGCACGCCTGCAGGCATGAGCACCAACATGGGTTCGAGCATCGAGGTGGATTGGAGCAACCTGGTAGGTGTGAACTTACGTTTCAACAAGAATAACAAGATTGGTCTTGGTTTCGGTCTGTTGTGGCGCAACTACCGTATGACGAACCAAACTCAGTTCGTGCAAGATGATAACGGCCAGATAGAATTAGCCTCTTATCCTACAGGCGCAAATCCCAAGTTCTCTCGTTTGCATAGCTTCAATCTCACCATGCCACTCCTCTACACACATCGTTGGAATAATGGCTGGGCTATCACAGCAGGTCCCGAGCTTTGTTTCAAGACCAATAAGGACAAATATAACAGCATCAAGACAAGATATGAACTGAACGGTGAAAAGTACAAGGACATTTCAAAGGGCGTACATTTCAATCCCGTTACCGTCAACGTGCTGGCCAGCGTGATGTATAAGTCCGTCGGTATCTATGCTCGCTATTCACCCATGAATGTCCTCAACTCTGACTTCGGTCCTTCATTCCAGAGCTTCACCGTGGGTATCCGTCTCTTAGGATGGTAATGGTAATGGCCAAATGGCATAAATAACAGGATGTTTTTTCCGTATGTGTGGGTTGTGGCAATTTGTCACGACCCACACTTTTTTTCATATACAATCATCCAAAGCGTGAGGCGTAGCATAACAAAAAGAACATCATTTTGATTATTTTTGTATCAAAATCACACCAAAAGACCACAATTTAATAACTTTTTGCTGTATTTCTTTGTTTAATACTTACATATTGCGTATCTTTGCAAGGAATTTGTTGACAGAAGCACAACAAACAAGGTGAACAACTAACAAAATGTCATACAAGCAAAACATTGTATTATGAAAAAAGTAAAGAAACGTTGGATAATCCTGATGACGGCAATGGTTATCTTTGCCGTTTGGGGTGCAGTAGCGCCCGAACACTCATTCGCATGTTCGTTTGGTAGTGGTGAAGGACAGATCAATCCCGCCGATGTGGCATGGCTGATTACTGCCACCATCTTCGTACTGATGATGACACCCGGACTCTCATTCTTCTACGGAGGTATGGTAGGAGCCCGAAACGTGATTTCTACCATGTTGCAATCGTTCATAGCCATGGGCTTGATATCCGTGCTATGGGTGGTCATAGGCTTCTCATTGTGCTTCGGCGACGACGTGGGTGGTCTTGGCATCATCGGTAACCCATTGTCATTTCCCATGCTCGATGGCGTAGGTGGAGCCACATACATCACCGAGAACACAGGTAAGTTTGTGGGTGGAGCCACCATACCCTTGGCCTTGTTCGCTCTGTTCCAGATGAAGTTTGCCATCATCACGCCTTCGCTTATCACAGGTTCGTTTGCCGAACGCGTACGTTTCTCAGGCTACATGTGGTTCATGATTTTCTTCTTCTTCTTCATTTACTGTCCGCTGGCACACATGACGTGGCATCCCGACGGACTCTTCATGAACTGGGGTGTAGTGGACTTTGCGGGTGGTATAGTGGTGCACGCCTCAAGTGGTGTCGCCGCTTTGACGGGAGCGCTGTTCCTCGGTAAACGTAAGACAAAGAACCGCAACACCGAACCTGCCAACATCCCCTTCGTATTGCTCGGTGCAGCTATGTTATGGTTGGGTTGGTTTGGCTTCAATGCCGGTTCAAGCCTACAGTCAGATGGTACTGCCATCAAGGCATTCCTCAATACCAACACAGCCTCAGCCGTGGCCATGATGACATGGATCTTCTTCGACTGTCTGCGAGGTCGAAAGCCCAGTGCCATGGGTGCTGCCGTGGGTTGCGTAGTGGGTTTGGTTGCCATCACTCCTTCTGCCGGATATGTTACGGTGGGTCAGAGTATCACCATCTCGTTCATCATCACCATGATATGCAATATTGCCGTGCATTGGCGCGAGAAGAGTAGCATCGACGATGCACTCGACGTGTTCCCCACTCACGGAACGGGTGGTATCTTCGGTACGGTACTGACAGGTATCTTTATAGAGGAAGGACTGATCTCGGGTACTGGCGAGGGAGTAGTAGTCTTCCTGTACCACTTGCTGGCTATCGTACTGGTTATTGCCTACACCTTCGTGGTGAGCTACTTCGGCTACTGGCTTGTTGACCACTTCATTCCCATGCGTGTAAGTGAGAAGTCAGAGGAGATTGGTCTTGACATTTCTCAGCACGACGAACACTATGGTTTGGCTCACGTGGCAGAACGCGAAATAGAGGAATACGCTCAGTACGAGATTGAGAAAAAGAAAAAATAGCAAACACCCTCAAGTAGGGTTTATGCATAAAAAACTAAGGTCAGCCTCTGCGTAAGGAGGTTGACCTTTTTTACTGCCCAATAGATTTGTCATGCTTCACAAACAAAACATCTTTCACATTAACACTTAAAATAAATCCTTACACAAAAGGCTGAATTCAACACCTAAAACTCTCCTTTTATAGGAGTAAAAAGCTTCGGGATGATAACGGGTTGATAACGGGTTGATAACGGGAAAGTATCGGAATGAACCATGATGATAAATTTTCATTACACACCACTCCTTTGATTGTCAGGAATAGGTTACGCATTTAACAAAAAACTATTTGGGAAATACCAAGGTGAATCCTAATGAAAGGTGGCATCTACTAATTGAACACAAAGCATCATCCGCAAAGCACCATCCACAAGTTGCGACAAAGGCTACATCGAGGGCTATGACAAAGTCAAACACCCATCAACAAGACATCATCCGCAAGCAATTACCCACAAGACACCATTCACGAGGCACCTTCCACAAGGCAAATATTAAGACTTTACCTTCAACCCTGTGTATTCGAAGAATGCTTCAGGTTGGTGGTTCATCACCAATGCCTCGGGGAATTCAACCTCTTGCAAAAGGGGTAGGACGTAGGTATAATTGGCAATGTCGGTACAAAAGTGGGCGTCACTACCCAAGATGACAGGCACTTCGTTGCGCTTGCAAAGCTGAAGGATTTCCTTATAGTTATGGTAGGAAGCATCAAGCCCCCGGGTAGGTTTGAAAGATGAATTGTTGATTTCGAGTAGCGTATGGCATTCCTTAGAAGCCAACACGATGGGTTCAAAGAGTAGGTCGGCCGTTCCATCGCCAGGGTGACTAATGATGTTGACGTAGGGATTACGAATGGCAGTTACCATGGCATGGGTGTTCTGTTCGATAGTACCACCTTCCCAACAGAGACGATGGATGCCTGCAATGCGAATGTCGAGGCAACGCTCGTAATACCATTCGTCAAGGTCGAGCGTACCCTTGGTGTCAAGGATGTTCAGTTCGGCACCCAGCAGAAGATTCACACCATACATCTGTCGGGGGATAGTGTGCATATTACGGAAATAGATAGGGTCGCATGTCCCTGGAATATGAGGAGCATGCTCAGTAATGCCCAGATACTGTAATCCTTTCTCCGATGCCGTCTTGGCCATCTCCATAATGGTATTATAGGCATGGCCCGAAGCCAAAGTATGGGTATGTAAGTCGAGTAATATGTTCATTTATAAATCGATGAAGAAATAGCCATTCAAAAAACAGAATTCTTAACTCTTATTGTCAACTCCAAATCTTCCAAATCCATCACTTAATTTCCAATAACCAATACACCTTCTGGCCCCATATTGAAGAGTAAGTCGGCTATGCTCAGATGAGGAAGAAAACCCTGACGCTGTGCAAAAACCTGATAATAAGGATTAAAGGGAAGGGTACGCAGAGCACTTGGTTCTGCCCATTGATGCAGATCGGCACCACTATAGGCCGACGTCCGAGTCAACTCCACCTCAATGTCGAGCAGATTGAGAATGGTGTGGGTAAGTTCTTCGTTGAAATCGAAGAGAAACTCCCAGCGACGCTCGGCGTAAAACGGACGCAGGTCGTCGGCATAGTATTCAAAGAAGGGTGATTTGCCATAGCTTGACTCAAGAGCATTCCAATGCAGATGTCGCCAGTTGCCATGGTCACTGATACGAAGATCGCGCATATAGGCCTTGTGGTCGGCAGGCTTCTCCACAGGTATGGTGAGTGTCTGCGTACCATTAGGACCAGCTATAACACAACGGTTGCGGAAGGTCTGCTTCACGTAATGGTCGTATTGCTCAATCTGTGCCTTGCCATTGCGCAACATGGCAGCAAAGAGAGGTATGGGTCCCAAGTATGTGGAAGGGAGGATGAGGTTTTCCAATTAACAAAAAATTAATAATGGACAAAAACATATTAAGTGAGGATACACCTAGCAAGGAGTGATGTGAAGAAGACGTGACAAGGAGTGGTGCAAGGAAGACGTGACTTCTCACAAAATCCTTCCAATCAGCGATGCGTGAGGCACAAAGCCATAGGTTCTGGAGTCAGAAGGATTCTTCTTGTCGCCATTTTCCACCCAGTAGTAATCGTGCTGGAAGGTGTACTGCTTGACCATCTCTCCGCTCACGCAAAGAGCTCCATCCACCACGGTAGCCTTGACCGGTTCGTGAAGAGTGATGAGAACCGCATAAAAGCGCATATTGTCGTTGTTGATGGCAATCTTCTGTCCCTTGGCGGGTACAATGAGAGGATGCGAGAAACCATGCTTCTTATCAGGCTT
Source organism: Bacteroidaceae bacterium (assembly GCA_024401185.1). Classification (GTDB taxonomy): domain Bacteria; phylum Bacteroidota; class Bacteroidia; order Bacteroidales; family Bacteroidaceae; genus Physcousia. The sequence goes on from JAKSLO010000016.1 coordinate 29,245, forward strand.
GACAGAGATGCTTCCGCTCTCATTATTGTACCAAATCGTATCACCAGGAATGGCAGCCAACATTCCCACACGTACAGCGGTGGTGTCGGCCTGCTCATCGCGCGAAGTGACAGGCTGGTTGTAAGCCACCCAGTCGTTGCGCTTGCCCAGCGAGTAGCTGATGCGCGAGGTGGCTTTCCAAGGAAGCCTGTAGCCGTAGGACCATCGGCCGACAAACGAAAGCTTGCCAGCACGCGGGCATTTGCTGTCCTGAGGAACCCTGACCACATCCACCACGAACAGACGTGTTGCAAGCAGAATGGTCACAACGGAGAGCAATACGACAAAGAAGATCTTTTCTTTTTTCATTTGATATTGTCCACCCAACGGAACAAGCGTTTCCAACGTATGCCGTTGAAGAGTCCCTTGTTGGGATCCTTACTGAACCAGATGAGGATGGGTTTGCCCACCACGTGATCCTCGGGCACAAAACCCCAGAAACGAGAGTCGGCAGAATAGTGACGGTTGTCACCCATCATCCAGTAGTAGTCCATTTTGAAGGTATAGTTCTTGGCTTCCTTACCGTTGATGAGAATCTTGCCATCGTCGGTAACCTTGAGGTCGTTATCCTCATAAACGTCGATGATACGCTCATAGAGAGGTAAGTTCTCGAGAGTGAGTCCGCCAGGAATCTCCTTTCCCTTTTCAGGAATCCACAGGGGGCCGTAGTTATCACATGACCAATGGTAGCCACCATTCTTGGGGAACAAGCGGTCGTCCTCCTCCTGCTCAATCAAGGATATGCTGCTCACCAAGTCGGTACGACTCTTCAGGGCGGTATAAGCCTGCTGTGTGAGAGGCATGCATCCAGTGCCATACAGCTGGCTAAGTTGCTCGCTGCTAAGTTCAAGCTCGTCCACGAGGTCATCGGGCAGTTGCTGAATGAGTTCCAGGCGATAGCTGTACTGCACATTGTCAGGCTCCTTATTGGGCTTACCATCCAGATATACAATGCGGTCCTTAATCTCAAGCATCTGTCCGGGAGTACCCACACAACGTTTTACATAGTTCTCACGGCGGTCAACAGGACGCCAGATAACCCTACCCAGTTCTCCGGGATTGGTGGAGATGTACTGCTGTCCGAGACTGTAGCACTCCTCAAAGTATCTGCGCTTTTGCAAAGTACTGACAGAGTCGAGCACCAGTTCGAGTCCATGCTTCTGACTGTAGAGGCTTCGTCCATAACCATAGCAGTAGTCGTAATAATCAGCCTCTTGTACGTTGTAGAGCACAGAATCACCATTAGGGAAGTTGAATACCACAATATCGTTTACGGGAATACGCTCGGGATGGATGCGCTTGTAATCCCACTGTACGCTTTCAATGTAGCTCTTGCCAATGCCAAAAGGCAAGGTATGCTGGCAAAGTGGCATGTGTAGGGGAGTCTGAGGCACACGAGCACCATAGCTTGACTTGCTCACCATCAGATAGTCACCAATCAGAAGACTCTTCTCCAACGACGAACTGGGAATGGTGTAGTTCTGGAAGAAGTAGATGTTGACAAAGTAAACGGCCACAAGGGCAAACACAAGCGCATCCACCCAACTCATCACAAGTCGAACCACAGGACTTTCGCTATCCTTCCACCACGACCAGTTGATGTACTTGGTGATGTAATTGTCAATAATGAAAGGGAGGGCGAGAAGTCCCCACCACGATTCAATCCAGATAAGGAAGGCTATGTAGAGCACCACCACCACGCTGCACTTGATGATGTCCTTGCGAGCGGGCTTCTTGAAAGTGTATTTCATTTATTTCCTCGTTTGTGAATTAGAAATTGAACAAATCGCTCATGGTCAGCAAGCCATTGTGCTGTGCCGTGTACTCTGCTGCCAGTACGGCACCCAAGGCAAATCCCTGACGAGAATGGGCATCATGAGTGATGGTTATGAGGTCTTCGGGCGAATCGTAGGTGATGGTATGTATGCCAGGCACCTCCTTACGACGGATGTCGTCGATGCGAAGCACGTTCTCGGCAGTCTCATGCAAGCCCCAGCGCTCCTTGCGGTCCAACTCCTCTACGATGGCCTCTGCCAGAGTGATGGCAGTACCCGAGGGAGCATCGAGCTTGTGCACATGATGCGTCTCGACCATGTTTACATCATACTGTGGGAACTGGTTCATAATCTTGGCCAGGTAGCGGTTTACTGCGTTGAAGATGGCTACACCCACGCTGAAGTTGCTAGCCCAGAAGAGGGTCTTACCCTCATCGGCGCAAGCCTTGCGCACCTCGTCGCCATGTTCCTTCATCCAACCGGTAGAACCACTCACCACTTTCACACCAGCCTTCCATGCCTTCAGGTAGTTGTCATAGGCAGTCCAAGGGGTGGTAAACTCGATGGCCACATCAGCACTCTTGAAGGCCTCGCTGTCGAAGTCCTGCTGGTTGTCAATGTCAATGACACTTACGATCTCATGGCCACGGCCAAGAGCTATCTGCTCAATCATACGGCCCATTTTGCCGTACCCAATTAATGCTATTTTCATAAATAATGTATTTTTTTGCTCTAATTTTGTTGCAAAGGTAGGCTTTTTTCGCGAAAATGACTACTTTTGTAGCATTATTTAACGCAGAGAGTGAAAAACTGACTTTATTTAACTTTAAGTAAACAAAAAGTAGATGGAAAAACTCCTTCATTATGCATGGAAATGCAAGATGCTACCCCTTCGGCAATTGTGCACCACGGATGGGCAGGCTGTGGAGGTCATCGACCCCGGACTTAGCAACACCAATGCCGGTCCTGACTTCTTCAATGCCAAGATTCGTATAGGCGACACAATGTGGGCAGGCAATGTGGAACTTCATCTACTCTCTTCGGATTGGTACCGGCATAACCACCACCTCGACGCTGCCTATGACAACGTAATTTTGCACGTAACCACGAAAGCCGATACGGAGGTGGAAACGCATAGCGAGAAGCGCCTTCCTCAGGTGGTAGTGCAGATTCCCGACTCCCTGCATACTCACTACGAGGAATTGCTCACCACGATGGACTATCCCCGTTGCCATCGCATCATCCCACACATCGCTTCGCTTACGGTTCACAGTTGGATGGATGCCCTACTGTGCGAGAGACTGAAGGAACGTTCGGAAAGGGTGATGAAGTGGGTAGAAGAGACACATGGAGACTGGGCGCGTGCCTTGATGGTGACGCTGGCTCGCAGCTTTGGTTTCTCGCTCAATGGTGATGCTTTTGAGCGATGGGGACGATGTTTGCCTCTTCATGCCACGGCCAAGCATCGCGACGACCTATTTCAGTTGCAAGCCCTGTTCCTGGGAACGGCAGGTCTGCTCGGCAAGGTAGGAGACGAGAAACTGACCAGGGAATACGCCTATCTGGCACACAAGTTCTCGCTGACAGACACCCTGACGGAAAAAGACTGGCGCTACATGCGAACACGTCCACAGAACTTCCCACACGTACGCATCCTGCAACTCACCCAGATCTATCAGAATGGAACCGCCGAACTGAGTCGCCTACTGGATGCAAAAGACATCAAGCAACTCTATGAATGCTTTGCCGTGAAGGGACTGACGAAGGGTTCCATCAACCTGCTTATCATCAATGTGGTAGTACCTGTTCTCTATGCCTATGGACGTCATCACAATGAGGACAAGTACGAGCATCACGCTCTGGAACTGCTGGAGCAAATCAAGGCAGAGAACAACTACATACTGCGCCAATGGCAGGATTGCGGCATCAAGGTGGACACAGCAGCCGACAGTCAGGCTCTCATACAGTTGAAGCGCGAGTATTGCGACAAGAAGGACTGTCTGCGTTGCCGCTTTGGATATGAATATTTAAAATCTTCTGGAACAAACAAACAAATAATATGACCTACGATTTTGAACTGAAAATGAAAGTACGCGACTATGAGTGCGACCTTCAAGGAATTGTCAATAACGCCAATTACCAGCATTACACCGAGCATTGCCGCCACGAGTTCCTGCTGTCTCACGACATCAGTTTCTCGGCCATGCACGAGCAAGGCATCGACGCCGTGGTGGCTCGCATCACCATCGACTATAAGGTACCCCTTCGTAGTGGAGACGAATTTGCCGTTCGCCTGCGTCTGGAACGCGATGGCATCAAGTACGTCTTCTTTCAGGACATCTACCGTCTGGCTGATGAGAAACTGGTTGCCAAAGCACGCGTTGATACCGTGTGCATGCTGAACGGAAGACTCATGAAGTCGTGCCCGGAACTGGATGCAAAACTACAGGATATCTTGTCACGATAGTCCATCGGCAACAGTTGATCGTCTTTAGACGAAATTCATCTTTAATCATTAATTCTTAATAATTTGTCGAATTTGTCTGATTCTGAGACACTCTACTCCATGGCCCTGACACGCATACCGCGTCTCAACGTGCCAACGCAACGCATTCTGATGGAAGCGTTAGGGTCTGCTACTGCCATCTACGAAAACTGCCACGACATCAAATCGGTTCTACCCGACGTTTCTCCGGTTTTGCAAGAGAATCTGTCAAGGATGGATGAGTTCCTGCCTCGTGTACAGCAAGAACTGGAGTGGGCAAGAAGTAAACGCATACAATGCATCACCCTGGGCGATGAGGCTTATCCTGGCCGACTGCGTGAGTGCCCTGATGCACCCATCGTACTATACTACCGTGGTAATGCCGATCTCAACAACCTTCACATCATCAATATGGTTGGCACACGCCAATGCACCGAGTATGGTAAGGATATTTGTCGCAACCTACTGGCCGAGATGGCGCAGTTATGTCCCGACTGCCTTGTGGTGAGTGGTTTGGCCTATGGCATTGACATCCATGCACACAGGGAAGCCCTAAGCCACGGATTAAAGACAATTGGTGTGCTGGCACATGGCCTTGACCGCGTCTATCCAAGAATGCACCAGGAAACAGCCAAGCAAATGCTTACGCAAGGTGGATTGCTGACGGAATACATGTCGGGCACAACACCCGAGAAGATGAATTTCGTAGCACGCAACCGCATTGTGGCAGGCATGTGCGATGCCACGATTGTGGTGGAAAGCGCAGCCAAGGGTGGTTCGCTCATCACCGCGGAGATAGCCAACGACTATAACCGCGACGTCTTTGCATTCCCTGGTCGCGTGGGCGACACTATGTCGATGGGCTGCCATAAGCTGATACGGCAGGACAAGGCGCACCTCATTACCTCTGCCACCGATATCATCGAGTTGCTGGGGTGGCCCTCAAAGGAAGCTGTCCAACAAGCTCAGCAACCTATCCAGCGGGAACTCTTCCCCGAACTCAGCGACGAGGAGCGACGCATCGTTGACTGCCTTCAAGGCTCCGACGGGAAGGCCATCAACCAGATATCCATAGAGTCTGTCATCCCCATCGGCCAACTCTCTGCCATCCTCTTCACACTTGAGATGCGAGGTGTAGTCAAACTGATGGCAGGTGGAATGTACAGATTGCTATAAGCCCAACATCCATAATAAAAAAGCACAGAGGCGCACCTATATACTTGGGGGCGCCTCTGTTCTTTTTTTATGTCCTAAACCATGTCTCTATCTGCTGACCTTCTTGCCATAGTAGTATGTATTGAAGGCATCGTGAGCATAGCCGTTGCCATCGAGCTTGAAGGTTGAGGGATTAGAGTTGTTGACTTTCTCGCCATAATAGTACACATTGAAAGCATCCTTACTGTAGCCTTCGCCTACAATCTTGAACGAGGAACCGCTAGCATCCTTCATCTTCTTACCATAGTAGTAAACGCTGAAGGCGTCCTTGCTGTAGCCTTCGCCTACAATCTTGAACGTATTGCCCGACGCTCCCGCTATCTTCTCACCATAGTAGTAAACATTAAAACTGTCCCTTCCGTAACCATCGCCAAGATCCTTGAACGAACTGGCAGTAGCCCCTTGAAGCTTTCGACCATCGAAGTAAACATCGAAGTTGCTCACCATGTAGCTGGGGGCAGGACGACGGTTGTCGTAATAGTCATCCTCGTAACGGCCATTGCCAGGATGAATGCCAACAGGGGCATTGCCGGGACGAACATCA
>JAKSLO010000160.1 GCA_024401185.1 Bacteroidaceae bacterium
CACTCGCTTTGCTTACGTCTGGCTTACGTGTTTTGACGTAAGCCAGACGTAAGCCAATTGTGTGCTGAGAGTGTTCTGGTAGGAGCCTAAACGTAGAAAACCGCTTTGTTCTTCACGCTTGCAAAATTACGAACTTTTTATTCATTTTGCAAATATTTTCATGAGAATATTCAAGTTTAGCATGTATAGGGAGTTAAAGAAGTTGAAGACTTTTGACGACGGTCAAAAGTAGATGTCCTGCTCCTTGGAGATGTGTAATGCAACCCCCTGCATATCTATCGTCGACTTTTGACCGTCGTCAAAAGTAACTCCTTTTGACTCCCTAAGTTTCGGCCAGTTATCTCAGATGTCAAAGTCGTCAGGGTCGGGCAGTTCGGCATTGCTGTACTGACTTTTGTGGTATGTCTGACGGAATTGCAGTTTGATCATCTTCCCGTTCACGGTGGTGCGGCAGGTGATGAGGTGCGGTTTGCCAATAGAGTCAACGCGTGCCTCTATTGTGGCGGGATGCGTATTCTCGTTGCTGAGTAGCATAAACTCACCGTTGCAGTTCAACAGCGTGTTGTCGGTGTTATAGGTTATGTCGTCCGAGTAGAATTTGGCATAGTTGTCCAGCTCCACCACGAGTCCATATCCCAGTATGATGTCGTGCTCCACACCATCCTTGGTGCTATAGTTTGCACAGCGCTTCACATATTTGGCATAGCCGGTCATGATGCTGTCGCGTTCAAAGCCACCCACCACTTTTGTCTCTCCATTCATGAAGAAACCCTTCTCCGAGTAGTTGTAGCCGTCAACCTCCTCATCCTTCTGGTCTTCTCTTTCCAGTTCCTCCGCATCGTTGCACGCGGTCGTCAATCCACACAACAGGGTAGTACCAAGCAATACCCATAATACTTTTAAACTTCGTTTCATCATCTTTTATTTTTTTTGTTTTATTTCGGGTTCACTATGTACGAGTCACATAGCTGCTATTGTTTGTTCATTCGTCCTGCTGCATCGCGTCCGGCACCCGTACCCTTGTACTTGCTTTGCTGAGCGTTGAAGGTGTAGCGGAGTGACACGTTGAGGCGGTGGCGGTTGTTGTATGTGTTCTGATGCAGCACGTAGTATCCGCAATCCATCTCAATCTGCTGGTTGCTGCGCTGCAGGATGTCGTTGACGGAGGCACGGAGGCAAAGGGCATCGTTCTTGAGCCAGCACTTCTGGAGTACTACCGACAGGTTGAGGGTAGGCTTGACCAGTCGGAAGTTCATCACGTCGCCCTTGCCCACATAGTTCAGGTTGCACTCCATTTGCCACGAGTGCTTGAAGCGGAACGCGTTGTTGCAGTCGGCAATGAAGATGGGTCTCTTGTATCTCACCTCGCGCTTGCCCGTTGCCTCACGCGGGTCAGCCAGCGTCTGGGTCATCCTTACATTCTGCACACCCACCGTCCAGCTGGGGGAGTAGCACCCAAGGGTGGGCGAGGCGGTGAGGAAGGCAGCCAGGCTTCGTGCCGGTACATCGAGGTTGATGTGCTTGATGAGGATGACACCGTCGGTGTTGTAGATGTAAGACCATTGTGATATGGCATTGTCGCGTCGCTCATACGACATGAAGAGGTTCACGAACTTCCACCGTATGTTAGCCCCCACCTCCTGCGACATGGTGTTCTTCAGCTTCGAGTCACCCTGCTGCAGCGTGTAGGTGTTCATGTAGGTGATGGCATCGCGCAAGGCCCAGTATTCGGGTCGTCGGGTCTTGAGGCTGTAGCTGAGCGAGGTCTGCCAGCTACCCCACTGCCGTGCCCACGAGGCGGAGGGGAAGAGGTCGTCCGTGTAGCGCTTCATACTCTTGCTGGCATCGAGCAGGTCGCTGTAGTCAAAGCCTACATGCTCGAAGCGCAAGCCGACACTGAGGCTGCCGACGGAGGGCAGAAAGCAGGCATACTCGGCAAAGGCAGCAATGTTGTCCTCCTTGATGTCCGAATGGCTGTTGGGCAGTTCAATGCCCTGTATGCCGTATTCACTGCCACGCTTTACGAACGTCATCTCGCTTCCGACATTGAGCGCCCCCTTCCAGACAGGATACGAGAGGACGAGTTTGCCTGCCACCATTCGGGTCTTGGTCTTCTCCAACTGATCCATCTTCGACGTGTTGCCGTCACGACGATCCTCTATGTCTGTGCCATCCGAGGTTTTCATGGTGAGGAAGTCCACATTCACGTCGATGCCCAGCTTGCCCAGCTTGCCGTTGTAGTACGCGTTGCCGTTCCAGTTATAGGGTTGCTTGCTCGTTTCGTATTGATCGGTGCTACTCTTCTCTGCCGTCTTCTGTGCGTTGGCACTCATCCACTTCTCTATTTCCGTGTTCTGAAACATCTCCTGCTCGTTCCATTCATCATGACGCTCTATGCGCATTCCCACGGAGTGGTTGTCGCCAATCATGTAGTTGAAGCCGATTGTGCTGTTGAGTCCCTTGCCCATCCAGTTGGTGCGCGCGGAACTGTTCTGCCAGATGTGCATCAGTGCCTCCTTCTGTCCTACATAGCTGTCCTGCTTAGGCTCGCTCTCGTTCACGCTGTCCCATTTCCAGTAGTTCACCGACCCAAACAGGTCGAGGCTGCCTGTGCGGTAGCGCAGGTTAAGGTTGGCGCTGGGGTCAAAGTAGCCATGTCGCAGATCGTTGTTGCTTGTCACCTCCGCGTCATAGCCAAAGCCCGTCCCTTGTCGGCGCAGGGTCTTTATCCTCACCACGGCATTCACCGTGGCATCATACTGTGCGCCGGGGTTGGTAATCACCTCCACCTCCTTTATCTCCTCCGAGCGCAGACGCTTCAGTTCGTCCATGTTCTGCACCTTTCTGCCATTGATGTAGTATATGGGTGCACCCTTGCCCAGCACCTCCAGGTCGTCGCCCTTCAGCGTCATGCCAGGCACCTTGGCAAGCATCTCCTTGGCGGCGCCCGACGTGCTCAGCACCGTTCCCTCCACGGTGGTCACCATCGAGTTGCCCGTGAGCTTCGTCTTAGGCATCTGTCCCTTTACGGTTATCTCCGACAGCATCTTTGTGTCTGTTGCCATCTTCACCCTTCCGCTGAACTCTGACATCATTACATACTGTGTGGTGTATCCAATGCCCGACACCTTGAGTATGCCTGTTGACTCGGGTGTCACGATGTGGAACCGTCCGTTGCTGTCGCTCGTGGCACCTTGCACAAACGTAGAGTCGCTACTGAGAAGCACCACGTTGACAAACTCCAGTGGTTGGTCTTCATCATCTACCACCCATCCTTCCACGTCGGGCATTTTCTCTGCCTGCATCGTCATGGCCATAAACGAAAGCCACGACAAGAATAAAATGCGTTTCATCATCTTTTTACCTTTTTTTTGCTTACTTGTTTTTTCGGCTGCAAAGGTACGCAATCTGTCATAAACGCATTTGTAAAAAATGGACATCGTAAGGGAATGCACAATTGACTTCGTCGAGCCCTTCGGCCTTCATGATGAACAATGCACAATTCTTCTGCCCTTCGAGCGAAGCGTCACCCTTCGGGATGCCGAGCGGGCTGCGCGATGTTATTTGTGAACGCCAAGATGCAGAGGAACAAAGACTTGAAGTGGTTTTTACCTGGATTGTAAAAATCCGTTAAGTGGATTGCTTGCCCTCAAATCAGGTTTTCTATCTTGATCTTCTTCTTCATGAGTCCGCTGAACTTCTGCCCGAAGGTCTCGGTAAGTTCTTGGCCATGCTGGATGAGTTCCGAAGGAGAAAAATCGCAGATGTCGCGGAAGTCGGATGTCATGTGTGCCAGGTCATAATACCCACAGCTCCATGCAATATGGGTTAACGAGGAGTTATCGGAGGATGACTGGATTTCCATCAAAGCCTTGTGGAATCGCAGCAGTCGCAAGTATGACTTCGGATTCATGCCCACATATTTGTTGAATACGCGCGTAAACTGCTTCTGGCTCAGACAAGCCGCAGAGGCAAGGTCTGCTGGCGAGAATTCGTTCTGGCAATGAGGGGGCTGTGCTGTGCTGCCATCTGTCGGCACTATGTCGTCAAAGACGTCACTCAGGCGCTCTATGTTAATATCGCCTTCGGGAAACTGCGCCAATCGTTTCAAGAAGAAATCGTCAAGAAGCGTAACGCGCTGCTCCGTGCTTCCTGCCTCATGGATGTTCTTGCTCAGCGCAATAAACTCCTCGTCTTGCAAGTCTTCGGGCGAGGCGTAGATGCCATCCATCTCGCTGGGAAAGAATACTCGTGAGCAGAAAGGTACGAACTCGGCGCCGAAGATGTTGAACGTTCCCTTGTTCGACACTACGCTTACCTTCTGCATGTTCTGGTTGAACAGCGCCGTGCGGTAGTGCCTTTCGCCATCGTCGATCGTGATGTCCTGCGACAGGTAGAAGTGCAGGCTTGCTGCACCGTTTGAGAATATCTGTTGTGTGCCGGTAGCCGTGCATTGCGAGGTCAGCAACCAGTAGTTGCGTATGAATGGTCGCAATGTTTCGTGGCAGGTTATGGGCGTAAATTCCATCTTTCAGTATCGTTTGTCTTTTAGTCTTTTTCTTTTGTAAAGCAAAGTTACGTAATTTTTCTTTACTTTAGTGAGGTTTTTGCCAAAAAGTATCTCAAAAATTCATGCCAAATCTTTCGGGAC
>JAKSLO010000161.1 GCA_024401185.1 Bacteroidaceae bacterium
CGATGGGGTCGAAGTTGATGCTACCGGCAACCTTTGCCTTGTCGCAACCCTTCTCTTCGAAGTAAGCCACCAGAATCTTTGCCAACTCAAGGCTCTTGCACTGGCAAGTCTTGAAGTTCAGCTCTACGCACTCAGCATAGATACCGTCCAGCAAGGTTGCAATGTACTCAGCGCTCACCTTCTCAGCGGGGATCACGAAGCCAAGGCTGTCCACACCCTTGTTGAGGATGTCCAGAGCCTTTGCATTTGCCTCTTTGGGGCACTCACACTTGATGTCCTGACGGACATACCATGCATTGTCAGCGGTCTTGTTGCCGCGAACATAGGGGAACTCGCCGGGAAGGGCGTTGACGATGGCCAGGTTCTCCACATCTTCCTTGCGGTAGAAGGGCTCCATGCTGAAACCTTCGTTGGTTCTCCAAACCATCTTCTTCTGATAGTCTGCACCCTTGAGGTCAACCTCAATCTTGTCACGCCATTCCTGACGTGAGGGCGCGGTAAAATCAGAGAAAAGTCTCTCTTTACTATCTGCCATAATAAAATTAAAAAATATAGTTTGTTGGTTTTTCGAAAATTCATGCAAAATTAGCCTTTTTTCCGCAAACAGCCAAAACCTTTGCCGTCTATTTCGCGCGTATGCGTAATATAGTAATGATATTGTAACATGAACTTTGCAATTTTCGCCCTCCCACTATCAATTATGAATGGTGAATTGTGAATTATGAATTCATGAAAGCCTCATCCATCTGATAGCAGAGGGCACGGAAGTTGTCACAAAGCGACTCGCCCCATTTTCGCTTGTTGTGCGTATCGCGATAGCGGATGTAATCACTCTGGTTCCACACGGGGAAATCACGCTCCGTAAAGTAGCCGCTATAGTCGCTCAGGGAGTCAGCCGTGAAGCGTATAGCCTGAGGCATATTGGGGAACCAGTCACGATGCACCATCTGGCGGGCAAAGGCGCCGTAGCTCCTATCGGCCATATACCCTCGATGGCACAGTACGCACCACAGGCAGAACCAATGGTTTTTGCGCGTAACAAGCTTCATCATACGCTCCACCCTTCCACGCAATTCATTCATATCCACAGGCTTTCCTTCTCTCACAAGCACAAAAACCTCATTGTAGAGCTCAGGCTTACAGGCCTCTGGGTGTAGCATCATCTGTATCTTCTCATCCAGCATCTGCCATTTGGCCAGGGCATCTATCAGGGCGAGATATTCCTCGGGCATCACATTCATGCTGATGAGGTCAAGAGCCAGCGCATCAAGGTCACAGGCATGACTCATGAAGCAAACCTGCAGGCAAGCAGGCACATTCTGGCGCAGGCATTTCTTCTCCTTGTGCAGAAGTTCTATGTCTACATGATCGTCATGGTCATATTTCAAGGCCAACCAATAGCGCTGTAGTTCTCCCCGGCCTTGGGGTGTCTCGCTATAGAACCTGATTACCTCACGAAGACGGATTCCGGCATTCTCCGCTGTCACCTCTTTGGTGCAGAGAGCCACAACCCGTCGGAAATGAAACAACAGGTAGCATTGCATGGCAAACAGTTCATAGAGCATCCAGAACCGCTCGCGGTAATCCATACCGGGGAACACGGTGGGCCGAACCACCTCACTGATCATCAGTTCCACCTCTGCCGAACTGGCCATGATGCTGTTCCAGTTATCAGGCTGCATGCCATCCTCGGCAAGCATATTGCCCAGCTGGGGCAACACCTGGCTCATTCTGCAGGGAAAGAGCGTACAGCTGTGCCCCTCCACTCTGCCCGTCTGGCGCAACCGCTCCACGACACGCTTCATCAGGGGACCGGTAGTCACAGAGAGCAACTGATTGAAGGTTGCATCCCAGTCCTTGTTGCGCTGGGTGCGAAGGTGGGCCAGATCCTGTTGCTGTAAGGCATAGTCGGTGTCGGCCATGGCACAGAGCCTGGAAGCTTTCAGGCAAAGCGATTTCAAGTCGATGGTCATCTCCAGAGTCATGATGTCATCCCATCCGCTTTCCAGGGCCTCGGCCATCATCACAAAATTCCGAAGCTGGCGGTCAAAAGCACTATAATCGAGGTTTTCCATGCGTATCATTTTATTCTAAACGTCAAAGGTACACATAATATTTGGAATACGCGAGCGAAGTGGCAAATAAAACTTACATCATCTACCCTCAACCCTCAACACATTCTCCCCACCCCTCAGTATTTCCTAAGGTTTTAGACAGTTGAGGGTTGCCCGCAACCCTCAACTACCCTTCATTCCTTCAAGAGTATTGTCTCCCCCCTTAGGGGCTGGGGCTACCATGCCGGTGCCTCGAAGATTTCATCGAAGAACTGTCCCGTCACCTTTATACCTTCGTGCTCAGCCGCCTCTCGCAATGCGTCCTGCTCCCAGGGCATGATGACACGGTTGCCGGCACGCATCTCATAGAAGACACTCTTGCAGAACGAACGCATACACCTTCTCTGGAAGCGATCCTTCTCGTCCTTGTTCAGCCGGTTCACAAACCCAACGAACCCCAATGCGTATATAGCGGGGCGAGTGGCATCAGCAAAGAAGTTGCACTTCTCCATGCCGTAAGCCACAATCTTCTTTGGGTTGATGACACTTAGGAAAAAGTCATCATTTTTCTTATAGAAGAGGTAGTGCAAGCACTCCTGCCTGCACTCACACTCTTCCTTCACGCAACACTTGTAGCCATGGGGCTCCTGCTGCATCTTCTGCTTCAGGAGCTCCTCACGCGTCAATGCCTTTCTGTTCATCTTCATGCTGCTTTAATCGGAACAATCATATACTTTCTGCCTCCGGCATAGTTCTTTCGCTCGAAACTCTTGTCCTTCAGCACCAGGCCCAGCTTCACCGTCAGGTCACCCTGCTGCTTCAACATGGGGAAGTAGTCCTTTATATGGCTGATGATCTCACCCGAAGTCATGGCCTTCACCTCCTCTCCCTCCTCGGGGTGACGGAAGCACAGATCGACCATACCACCGAGGTCTGTCACCTGCTGGAAACCAGCATTCAAGGCCTGGATGCGCTTCACCTCCTCACTGTTGAACCAGTAGCGCATGCCCTCCACCTTCAACTCATAGACAATCTGGGCATAGAGCTGAGGATAGTCAATGTCCGTGGCATTGTCGATGAGCATACCATCGGGGACCTTGATGCAGATGAAGCGACGGCTTCCGGTAGGGTCAGTCAGCGGACGGGGATTGTTCGTAGTGGCCACAAACGAGGCATAGCGACGACGGTCCTCCTGTGCCTTGCCGAAGATGGGACGTCCATTCACCTTGATCTTCGAGAGTAGCTGCTTGAGCTGTGACTGCTGGGCAGGACGGATCTGATCCAGCTCGTCAATGTTCACCAGCAGATTGCTTGTCAGAGCCATCTCCTTGTCAAATTTATTTCCAAGATTCAGATGATCCAGAAAATATACTCTCAACTCTGGAGGCAGCATTCTAGCACACCAGGTACTCTTGCCGCAACCCTGCTCGCCAATGAGCGTTATCACGCACTCGTTGCCATGCAGATCGTCCATGCCCATCCAGTGTGCCACGGTGCTGCGGAGCCAGATGGAGGCAAAATACTGCTGCTCGGTGGTGAGACCGGGGATGCGGCCAAAGAGTGCCCCGATGTGGTTCTGTCCGTCCCACTCAGGCAGGTCGCGCAGGAAATCATTAATAGGATCATACACAGGCGTTTCGTCCGAGAAGATCATCTCCTCCAAGAGCTGCTTCACGCCCTTGATTTCCAAGCCATCACGCTTCACAGACAGCGAGATGGAGTTGATCACTTCGCGGGTTACAGGGCAGAACTTACCACCCATTGCCATACGCATTCTTACCTCAAACTTATCCGACAAGCTATTCTTGCGGAACTCGTAATGCTGGTCGAGGTACTCACCCAGCATCTCCACCTCCTCCTGCATGGGAGTCTTGGCGTCGAGATTTGCAGTTGAATTATGTTTCATTGTACTACAAATTTTAAAAGCACTGCAAAGTTACAACCTCTCACACCCCTTTTCCAACTTTTCCCGCATCCCTTCCCTTACCTTCTTCAAAAACGGGAAAACATTCCGGCCTTTACGGGAAACGGCACGGGAAAAGATGCGCCTATCATCCTCACAAACACCTAATCCTGACCCATAAACCATAAGGGATGTCTATAACTTAGTTTTTGAACGCAAAGACGCACTTTTGAAGACGTTCAAAAGTCGACATCAGCAGAGTTTTTAGTAGATTAAGAGGCAAAAATAGAGAAAATCTTTGCGTCTCTGCGTCTTTGCGTTCAATAAATAGAACCCACCACAAAACCCTCCACCCTCAACTCACCGCCTCAAAACCCCAGTATTTACAAGGGTTTCACCCCAGTTGAGGGTTGCACAAACCCTCAACACCCCTAAACCCTCAGTATTTACTGGCATTTCCGCCCCTTCAGTTGAGGGTTGAGGGTTCTTGTGCAACAAATTGCTAAACAGAGAGTTTATCGTGTGCTTAGGTAAAGCAAGTCCCACCTTATCGACCCGCAACGACTTATACTCCGACTGTTCCGTGCCGGACGGAAAAACATTCCGTAGGCAAAGAAACACCCGAGGCTCAGCAAATCCCTGCTC
>JAKSLO010000162.1 GCA_024401185.1 Bacteroidaceae bacterium
GCAGTCACCTCTGGGAAACAGATGATGCGCTTCCTGCCTATCGTCTCAAGTCCATCGCCCGTGTCGGCGAGTTCATCCTTCAATGGCACCCATTCGCCATCCACAAATGCCTCAAGCTTAAATGCCTTCACTCGCTGTCCACGACGGATATCTTCGCATGCCATGAAGCGGTTGAAGGTGGTTGGGCGCTTGAAGTTGAGAACTAACGTGTTGTCGCCTTCCTTCTTTGGCTTTATGCCCTTGGCAAGGTCGTGGTCAAAAATCTTGTGAACCATATTGGCAAATACCGTTCCTCGAATGCTGTCTATAGGCGAGATAAGACCATTAGGCATGATAGGGAAGTTGAGCAGAAGTGTGCTGTTGCGACCTACACTCTTATAATAGGTGTCCATCAACTTTGAGAGCGACTTGACGTGTGCGTCTTCTGTTGTGTGGTAGAACCACCCTGGACGAATGCTTGTGTTTGTCTCGCCCGGACACCACACGTCGCCATCTTCCATGCCAAAGTGCAGGTCGCCCCATTCGGGATCCTTCGTACTGCTCATAAGGCTCCAGTTGCGCTGCCCAATGTTTCCTGCCTCTGTGCCTACCCAACGAAGGTCGCCACGGCGGTTAGCACCATCGTTCCAGATGATGCAATGTGGCTGCAACTCTCTGATCATCTTGTAGGTATCGTCCCACTGGTAGTAAGTTAAACGATCGATGGTGCGTGTTTCGTTAGCACCACCATACCAGCCGCTACCACCATTGGCACCGTCAAACCACACCTCGAACACGTCGCCATAGTTCGTGAGCAGTTCACGGAGCTGATTGCGGAAATAGGTCACATACTCTGGCTTGCCATATTCTGGATGGTTTCTATCCCATGGCGAGAGATAAACGGCAAACTTCAATCCGTACTCCTTGCAAGCGTCGGCAAGTTCACGAACCACGTCGCCTTTACCGTCCTTCCAAGGCGAGGACTTTACCGAATAATCAGTATATTGCGATGGCCACATGCAGTAGCCACAATGGTGCTTAGCCGTGAAGATGACCCCCTTCATGCCCGCAGCCTTGCAGGTTCGCACCCATTGGCGAGTGTCGAGGTTTGATGGATTGAAAAGGCTTACGTCCTCGTTGCCAAATCCCCATTCCTGATCGGTATAGGTGTTGAGAGAGTAGTGCAGGAATGCGTACATCTCCATGTCTTGCAATGCAATCTGATCCTTGCTCGGTGTTGGTTCCACAACCTTTTGAGCAAAGGAGAAGAGCGAGTTGATTAATAGTGCCAAAGTAATGAGTTTTCTATACATAATGGATTTTTGTTAATATTAAATACGATACTTATCAAAACAAGTGCTTTCAGCAACTAATCATAAAGGTGGAAAATTCTTTCCATCAGCTTCCACTTGCCAGCCGATGTGTCGTCAGGGTTGCAATCCTGATACTCAGCCACAGTGCGCTCCCACTCTTCCTGCCGAGGCAGAGTGGCAAGCCGAGCCATAGATGCTTCCCAGTCGAAGTCTTCAGGTGTTTCCACAATCATGAAAAGCAGATTCTCGTATCTGTAAATCTCCATCTCCAGTATGCCGACCTCCCTAATTCCGTCGCGCACCTCTTTCCACAGCTTTTCCTTGCTGTGCCACTCCACGTACTTCTCAATGCCGTCAGCATCGTCTTTCAGTTTCAGCGTCTGGCAAAACCTCTTCGTCTTGCCCTCAAAATTCTTGATTTTGTATGAAAAAAGCGATTCCATGTCAGTAAAGATTGTTTTCGTATGCAAAGGTCGGTATTTTTTCGCCATTTTCATGCACGAAAATAGGAAAAACATAGCATTTAATCGACTTTCCTCAATTTTTATGCTCGTTATGAAAAGAAAACAATAACTTTGCATCAGCGATAACTTAACTCTCCATCCATGAACATAGATGATTTTCATCCAATAGCCCTCAGCGTAGGCAAAGCATCGCACAATGCCGACTGGAACTGGCAGAACGTGTGCAGCCCTTTCTCTCGCATTTACTACATCTGCAGCGGAGAAGCAGAAGTACGTTTCCAGAGCGGGCAATGCATCAAGCTTTGTCCAGGCAAACTGTATTTCATACCCGCCTTCACCACCCACACCAACATCTGCACAGGCCACTTCGTGCATTACTACGTTCATGTCTATGAAGATGGCAAGATAGAAGAACAAGGCGAGTTCGATTCATACGAACTGCCGATTGAAGTGCCAGCACTTGAACATGACGACCTTCTCTTCGCTCGTCTTGTTGAGCTGAACCCTATGCTCAAACTGGCTGAATCCGACCCCGACACCTACGACGACAATCATACGCTGCTCCATACCATCACCATCAACAAGAACCGCCCTGTAGGCTTGAAGCTTGAGTCGCGTGGCATTTTATACATGCTGCTTTCTCGCTTCATCTACAACGCAGTTCCTAAGCAGTCTCTTTCCGATCCTCGCATAGCAGAATCAATAAAATACATCCGCTCGCATCTTTCCTCGCAAATCTCGGTGGAAGAGCTGGCAAGCATGTCGTGCCTGACCATAGATTACTACATACGCCTGTTTCGGCAAACCATGCACTGCACCCCATTGCAGTACATCAACACCAAGCGCATTGAGAAGGCTCAGCTTCTCCTTTTCTCGCAAAACACCTCTGTCAAGAACATCGCCTTCTCCCTTGGCTACGACGATGTGTCCTACTTCATCCGCGTGTTCAAGCGCATCACTGGCATGACGCCAAACGCCTACAAACAAAGCATGTCGTTGTCGGGGGCAGCGGTGTAGGAACAGCAAAGGGCAGAAGCCATCAAGACCTCTGCCCTTGCATAAAGCATCAATACTCAATTATAAATCCATAACTATACGCCTTGTTTCCTGGCAGCGTATATTGTGGGAAAGTGCGTCCACCCCATGCATTGATGCCGCCAACGCCATGCACATTCAAGTCGATGTTGAGGTGCATCAAGCCATCGCGACTCACGTCTTGCGGATGACGCAGATACTTGTCAAGCTCCTCGTCGGCATAGTCGTGAGCATTGAAGCAGAGTGGCTGAAGACCGCTTATGGTGAGTTTGTGATTTGCTGTTTTTAGTTCAATGAAACGAGTGTCGCAACGATAGCCGTTGTCCTGAGGACGGATGTACTCTGTCTCGAAGTCGCTGAGGCTCTTGAAGTGCATGCCAAGATGCTGCGAGAGTTTGCGGTCAGGATAGTTTTCCTCGGGGCCACGACCATACCAACTTACGAGGTTGTCGGCACTCGCAATGGCTGTGCGCATATCGAACTTAGGGATGAGAGGAATGTCGTCCTGCAATGGTTTGTAGGCAGCTTTTACCAGCACCTGCCCCTCATTATTTATAATATAGGTAAGCGTGTAGTCAGCACCCACAGGAAGGGAGAACGCAAAGGTGATGGACAACAAGCCCTTGCCCTTAGCAATCTTCGGGATGGTCACCCTCCAGTTGAGAGGAAAGATTGAAGCCACCCTCTGTGTCCGGATGGTCACCCTCCCCATAGAGGGGGAGGGATGGGGAGAGGGTCTTTTTTAATCAATCTTAAACACAATACTTGTCTTGCAAGGCAATGACGCAGGACACTCGATAGTGAGGCACTCGTTTGTCTGCTTCCATTTCAGCTTTGCCTTGCTGCCCAGCAGTTGCACGCTCTTCACCTTCTTGCCCTCCGACTTTGCCAGCGAGTACACCTTCACAGCATCGCCGCCCTTTGGCAAAGCCATGCAGAAAGCATAGAGCGAACCATTCTTGCCCACCGTGAAGCGAATGTCCTGTGCGCTGAACTTGAAGTTCTTATGATTCTCTCCAAGTTTGCCACCTGGCAATTTCTTCAACTTGCCATTCTTTGTGGTTTCACCCTCGCCGATCTTCTTCCAGGCCTTGCTGCCATACACAGCCTCGCCATTGATGCTCATCCAATCTCCCACTTCTTCAAGCATAGTCACACACGCATCTTCGATAGAGCCATCAGGGAGCATGGGGATGTTAAGTGCAGCATTACCATCGCGCGAGATGGCCTCGATGACGAAGCGTATCATGCTGCCTGAATCATAGGTGAAGCCGGGGGCATAGAACCAGTCGCCAACCGGTGCCTCGCGAATCCAGGGCTGCACGGCATTGATGGTGTCGGGGAAGTCGAATTCAGCTGTGTTGACAGCACCGTTGGTGTAGTCGCGGAACTTGATGATGCTGAACGCATCCACCTTGCCCTTCTTCTTCAGCTGACGGTTGTAGTAGTCGGCCATCACCGTCTGCATGGCGTTGCACTTGTAACCCGTGCCTGTGCCGTTACCGCAGAAGGGGCCTTGCATGGTGCCGTCGGTGTAGATGAAATCGGGGTCGTAGTTGGCCACCACATCCATCATACGCAGGGCCCACTGTGTGGCGTACCACTTACAGTAGTCCAGGTGGCGCCAGAAGATGCCGTCCTTTGGAGGCGACCA
>JAKSLO010000163.1 GCA_024401185.1 Bacteroidaceae bacterium
GAATTGGGCTTTTAATCGGGCCGTTGGCCCTAGTGAAAAGTGAAGAGTGAAAAGTTGAAAAGTGAAGGTTGAAAATTGACGACTGAAAATTGAAGATTGGAAATTATCTCCAATGGGGGTAAACACATTACTTGAAAACTGAAAATGAAGGTTGGAGATTGAAAACTGACGCAGATTGTTAGCATAATATTCACTATTCACTGTTCACTATTCACTAGCGAAGCGATAAATTATGAAGAACATCTATTTCCTTTCCGATGCCCATCTGGGCAGTATGGCAATTCCTCATGCACGCCAGCAGGAGAGGCGCTTGGTGCGTTTCCTTGACGAGATAAAGGAGAAGGCGTCTGCCGTCTATCTGCTGGGTGACATCTTCGATTTCTGGTATGAGTATAAGTACGTGGTGCCCAAGGGCTTCACGCGTATCCTGGGCAAGATATCCGAACTTACCGACAATGGGGTGGAGGTGCATTTCTTTACGGGAAATCATGACATCTGGGCCAAGGATTATTTTGAGAAGGAGTGTGGCATGGTGGTGCATCATGACCCTATCACGGTGGAGATTGCCGACAAGGTGTTCTTTATGGGGCATGGCGATGGGTTAGGCGACCCCAGTCGCAGTTTCCGCATCCTGCGTTCCTTCTTCCGCAACCGTTTCTGCCAGAAGTGCTTCTCATGCCTTCATCCCCGTTGGGCTATGCCGTTCGGTTTGGAGTGGGCACGTCGCAGTCGCCTGAAGCATGGTCTCGAAGGGGGCGATCCCCCTTATATGGGCGAGGCCGATGAGTATCTGGTGCAGTTTGCCAAGAAGTATCTGGCAGACCATCCCAACGTGAATTT
The DNA here is from genome assembly GCA_024401185.1 of Bacteroidaceae bacterium. Lineage (GTDB taxonomy): Bacteria > Bacteroidota > Bacteroidia > Bacteroidales > Bacteroidaceae > Physcousia. The sequence continues at coordinate 841 of JAKSLO010000163.1, forward strand.
CTTCATGTTCGGACATCGCCATATTGAACTCGACCTGATGCTCTCGCGCGAGAGCCGCATCGTGATTCTTGGCGACTGGATAGCACAGTTCACCTATGCCGTGTTTGATGGCGAACACATGTTCCTTGAGAGCTACATTGAGGGAGAAACAGAGCCATAGTGAATAATTTCGGCAAAAATGATGGCACTATCACATTTTTTTGCTATCTTTGCAAGCAAAGCGGTCTCTGATACCATAATTTGTAATGAATAATCCGAAATATAACTATATTTAATCTTAATGAAAAAAAAATCTCTTCTCGCAGCATCCATGCTGCTTGCATCTTCTCTGGGTGTTTCAGCGCAGATGAAGGCGCCTGCCGGTGGTAAGGCAATTAGTGACGAACTTATCGGTATCTTCTTCGAGGATATCAGTTTTGCTGCCGATGGTGGTCTTAATGCCAACCTTGTGCAGAACGGTTCTTTTGAGTACAGTCCTCAGGTACGTGATGGTTGGGGTCCCGGTACAAGCTGGATCTTCCAGCGTCCTGGTCACTCTGCAGGTTACATCAACTTCGGCCAGCAGAATCCTATCCACTCAAACAACCCCACCTACATGCGTATCTATGCAGAGCGCATTGGCCACTACTACGATTTCGATGGCTGGACTGGTGTAGGTTTGCAGAACGATGGTTACAACGGCATGAACATCAAGGCCGGTGCCAAGTACAACTTCAGCATCTTCATGCGTAACGTGAGCGGTAAGGGTAAGCCCGTCCGTGTAGTGTTGGCTGAGCCTGGTCGCAAGCCCAAGGTGTTGGCTGAGACTACCCTCAACGTGTTCGACAGAGAGTGGCAGAAGTATGAGGCTGTATTCACCGCAAGCGAGGATTGCAAGAACGCCATGTTGCAGATTCTGTGCCTTGAGGAGGGTGAGCTGGATGTGGACATGGTAACCCTCATTCCCCAGGACACCTATCACGGTCACGGCATTCGCAAGGACTTGGCAGAGGCTCTTGAGGGCTTGAATCCTAAGTTCATGCGCTTCCCCGGCGGTTGTGTGGCTCATGGTGGTGGCGACGGTTTCTGGGACACCTATCGTTGGAAGACTACTGTAGGTCCTAAGGAGACCCGTAAGGCTTTGAAGAACACCTGGGGTTACAACCAGTCAATGGAGGTAGGTTACTTCGAGTACTTCCAGCTTTGCGAGGATATGGGCATGCAGCCCCTTCCCATCCTTCCCTGCGGTGTGAGCTGCCAGGGTGTGAATGGTGGTTGGAACATGTATCCCACCCAGGCACAGAAGGCTGTGCCCATGGACGAGATGGACGAGTGGGTACAGGATGCTCTCGACCTCATTGAGTGGGCCAATGGCGACGTTAACACCAAGTGGGGTGCTGTACGTGCTGCTGCCGGTCATCCCAAGCCCTTCAACCTGAAGTATCTGGGTATCGGTAACGAGGAGAAGATCTCTCCCGAGTTCATCGAGCGCTTCAAGTATATGTACGACAAGGTGATGGAGAAATATCCCGAGATTGTTATCGTGGGTACTGCTGGTCCTGGTTCACATCCCGGCAATGCTGACTATGAGAACGCTTGGAAGTTGGCCGAGGAGATCGGTCTTCCCATCATGGACGAGCACTATTACGATCCCCGTCAGCAGTTCATCGACTCACGTCAGTACGACAACGACTTCTACAAGGACAAGAAGTGCAAGGTTTACCTTGGCGAGTACTCTGTTCAGGACAGAGGTCATGGTCAGATGAACCAGTTTGGCGACGCTTTGGCTGAGGCTATCTACCTCATGCACGTGGAGCGCAATGCCGACAAGGTTGTCATGACTTCTTACGCTCCCTTGTTTGCTTACAAGCACAACACCAACTGGAATCCCAACATGATCTACTTCGACAACGAGCGTCCCTTCTTCACCTGCAGCTACTATGTGCAGCAGATGTTCGGTCAGTCAAGTGGTCAGTACTACTATGGCGACTGTGTGAAGTTCGCTGGTGGCGAGGATGAGTTCAAGAACCACTTGATTGGTCAGTCAGTAGTGCTCAACGTCAAGAAGAAGGAGCTTTATGTCAAGGTGGCTAACATGACCAGCGATACCAAGACTGCAAGTGTTGACCTTTCACGCTTCTCTGTAAAGCCCAATGCCAAGAAGACTACTCTCTCTGGTAACCTCGACGATGAGAACAACTACGACAAGCATCCTGTTTCTCCCGTTGTTGAGGACTTCAAGGCTGCCAAGAAGATGAATCTTGAGATTAAGCCCAACAGCATCCAGATGATTACCATCAAACTGTAAAGATAAGTTGAATAATTAAGTAGAAAACCTTGCACATACCTATCGTGTTGTGTGCAAGGTTTTCTTTTTATATCTATATAATACCTAAAATATTTAGGTGTAATGAAAAAAAACTTGAAATTATAGATAGCTATTTTGTTTTTTATTTGTATTTTTGCCGAATCATTTCCGATATAATAAATACTAATTCTAAAAACTAAAACAAAAATGAAGAAGTTTTTTTCTATCTTTGCCTTCGTGGCAATGTTGTGTGTTCCTTTCAGCTTCGTAAGCTGTGGCGATGACGATCCTGTAGTGCTCATTCCCCAGCCTGAGCAAAAAGAAATTTATACCCTTTCATACAACATGCAAGATCCTGGCAAAAATACACTGTCAACGGTACATGAGTTTATCATAGAGAAGATGGGAAAGAGTGTCGAAGCCAAAGGACAAGGGCTTACGTGGAATCTTTACGTCAGCAGTAAGGAGCAGGGCGACGCTATCTTCAAGGGGCTTTCGAAATATGAGGAAGAGCTCAATGCTATGCTGAAGGCGGATGGCACTGGTTACTTTGAGTTTGTCATCTCTTTCCATGGCAATGCCGTATATAAGTACACATACAATGCTGCTGATTCTGCAAGCTTCGCAGGTATCTATACTTACACCGAAAAGGATGGTGCTGTTTGGACATTGACCCTTACCGACGAGTCTGCTGGCAAAGCAGGTTTCAAGGTCGGTTCGTTTGAGATTCCTTACGATGTCCAGGGGGTCAAGGCTGGCCAATACGAGGGAGAGTATTCTTGTCGCGGAAGTGTTGTAACTTTCGACTCTAATCAGAATGCGGAAAATGGTCCGGTTGCTCACATTGTGGCAGGATTCGGTCTGGCTACCGAGGAAGGGATTCCTATGGGTGTCACCATCAATGGCAAAACTGTTTTAAATAGAGCTGATTTCCAGAAGAAATAACATCGGTAATTGACGGCACATAGTTAAGCTGTAAGCCGCTGACCCATTCCCGGGCCAGCGGCTTCTTGGCTTTTTTTATTCCCCGTACACGTCATAATTTTTTCTTCTTCAGTCGGCCTCCCGATATCAACCCGATACATTCCCGATATTAACCCGTTATATTCCCGATGGTTTTCAACCCGATGAATACGGGCATTTTATGCCGAAAATGCCTTGTTGGTGTCAAGAGAAATGACTATGAAGCGATGAAAGAATCAATGATTAGAATATATTGCTGTCCGGTAAAACTTTTTTTGAATTGATAAATTTAGAGGGTGTGTCAAAATGCTGGCACACCCTCTTTTCATAAACGAAGCCCCGACTT
>JAKSLO010000164.1 GCA_024401185.1 Bacteroidaceae bacterium
AAGCTATTGGAGGAAGCAGCTCAGCGACTCTACAAGGAATGGTTCATCGACCTCCTCTTCCCCGGACACGAAAAATCCAACATCATTGATGGTGTGCCTGAGGGATGGGAGAAAAAAAAGATTGGAGATGTCTGCCAAACGGTAGGAGGTGGAACGCCTTCAACAAAAGTGGCAGAATACTACGATAATGGTAACATCAAATGGGTCACACCCACAGATATTACAAGAAGCAACTGCTTGTGCCTTTTTGATACAGATAAGAGAATAACAGAAGAGGGGCTTGCTCATAGCTCAGCGAAGATGCTTCCATCAGAAACTATTCTTATGACGAGCCGTGCGAGTGTTGGTTATTTTGGCATCTATGATTGTGAAGTGTGTACTAATCAGGGATTTATTTCATGTATTCCTAATGAAAAGTCTTATCAGATGTATCTGCTTTACAATCTCATGAACAGAGTTGAAGAAATACGACAAAAGGCTGGCGGTTCAACATATTTGGAGATAAGCAAGAGTGTGTTTAGAAACTTTGATGTAGTGCTTCCTAGCAGTGTGATTTTAGAGGCATTTCAAGAACAAACGCACAAAATGCTTGATAGCATGAGGTTGCTAGCAAAACAACTCCGCCTCCTAACCGAGGCCCGTGACCGCTTGCTTCCAAAGTTGATGAGTGGGGAGATAGAGGTGTAAAACTAAGAAGAATATGGCAAAAGATAAAGACACCCAGAAAGTATCCATACGCTTTTATAACGACCGTGAAGTGAGAGCGGTGTGGAGCGAAGAGAAGAATAAATGGTTCTTCTCTGTGCTCGATGTGATTGGTGCCATTAACGAGCAGGACGATTATGCCAAGACTCGCAACTACTGGAAGTATCTGAAAACAAAGTTGAAGAAGGATGGCAGTGAGTTGGTTAGTGTCACTACCCAGCTGAAACTTAAAGCTGCCGATGGCAAGAAGTATAGCACCGATGTGCTTGATGCAGAAGGCGTATCAATGCTTGCCAAATCAATACCGAACCAAAAGGCAATGGCTTTTCTCGATTGGCTCACCTATAGCGACAATACCATTGACGGACAAAGTCGTAAGAAGGCATACACCTTATTTGAGAGCAACCTGCTTGAAAACATCCCCGAAGGAACCGTCAAAGGCCTGCAGCAGATCCATTCTTACCTGTTCGGTGGACTCTATGAATTTGCCGGTAAGATTCGCACCAAGACCATCTCGAAGGGTGGTTTCACCTTCTGCCTGGCTCAATACCTGGAGGCTCAGCTGCAGATAATAGAGCGTATGCCGGAGACAACATTCGACGAGATAATGGATAAGTATGTGGAGATGAATGTGGCGCATCCCTTCATGGAAGGCAATGGCCGTAGCACCCGCATCTGGCTCGACCTGATGCTGAAAGCACGGTTAAGCAAATGTGTTGACTGGAGTCGGATAAACAAGAACGATTATCTGGAAGCTATGACACTGAGTGTTGCTGATGCCAGTCGCATTAAGTCGCTCATAGAAGCGGCATTAACCGATGACATCACCAGTCGCGAGATTTTTATGAAGGGTATTGATTACTCTTATTATTATGAACAAGAAGATTAACCATTATGGCAAAAGACTATAGCGAAGACCTGCTGATACAGAAATCGACAGCCGAACTCTTGGAAAAGGAACTCGGTTGGAAGTCTGTGTATGCTTTTGATAGCGAGGTACTTGGCGAACAGGGAACACTTGGACGCAAGACTCAGAGCGAAATCGTGCTTACTCGTCACCTCTGTCTAGCTTTGAAACGTCTCAATCCTTGGATGACGGACAAGCAGTTGACTGAAGCCATCGAGCGCATGACCGGTTACATGAGTTCGCAGACACTGATGCAGATTAACGAGGAGAAGTACCAGTATCTTCGTGACGGTGTGCCTGTTACCCGCCTGAAGCCTAATGGCGAGACAGAACAGGTGCGCGCCCGTGTCATGGACTTTGCCAATGTCAATAACAACGAGTTTATTGCCGTAAGGGAACTGTGGATAAAGGGACCTATCCACAAACGCAGGGCAGATGTAGTTTGCTTCGTGAATGGACTGCCGCTAATCTTCATAGAACTGAAGAATCACGACCAGGACATACAGAATGCCTATACAGACAACTATCGCGACTACCTGGACACAATACCACATCTCTTCCACCACAATGCCATGATAATGCTCAGCAATGGTATGGAGAGCCGTGTGGGTACAATAGGATCTAAATGGGAGTTCTTTCATGAGTGGAAGCGACTAACGGAGCTGGATCATGGAAACATCGAACTGCCAACAATGCTACGTGGTATCTGCAAGAAGGAGAACCTGCTTGACTTACTCGAAAACTTCATCCTCTTTGACCATAGCGACGGCTCTACCGCCAAGATTCTGGCACGCAACCACCAGTATCTCGGTGTGAATCAAGCCGTAGAGATGTACCGCAATCGTGAGGCGATGAAGGGAAAACTCGGTGTGTTCTGGCACACTCAGGGCTCCGGCAAGAGTTATTCAATGGTATTTCTGGCCCAGAAAATCAGACGTAAGTTTGAAGGTTCACCAACAATTCTGGTGCTTACCGACCGTGACGAACTGAACAAGCAGATAAGCGACACCTTTGAGAATTGTGGCTTGTTGGGAGGATTGAAGGCCAAGCAGTTCATTGCCCATAGCGGCGAGGACCTGAGGCAGAAACTGACAGGCAACCCATCATTCATCTTCTCGTTGATACAGAAGTTCAACAAGACAGATGCCGAACCCATCTATCCAGACCATGACATCATCGTGATGAGCGATGAAGCTCACCGCACACAAAATGGTGTGTTTGCCGATAACCTCATGCGTACGCTTCCAACAGCAAGCCGTATCGGTTTCACCGGTACTCCTTTGCTTAGGGATGACAATATCACAGCCCGCACATTCGGACAGTATGTGTCTGTCTATGACTTCAAAAGAGCCGTAGAGGATAAGGCTACCGTACCCCTCTACTACGAGAATCGTGGTGAGAAGCTGCAGGAACTGAAGAACCCGGAAATCAATGCCGAGATTGCAGCCTTATTAGATGATGAGAATCTGGACCCGTCACAGCAAGCTAAACTTGAACGTGAATTTGCTCAGGAAGTGCATCTGCTCACAGCCGAGAAGCGACTAAGGGTAGTGGCTCAGGACTTTGTGCGTCACTATAGCGACCTTTGGACAAGCGGCAAGGCTATGATGGTGAGTTTCAACAAGGTGACTTGCGTCCGCATGTTCAACTACGTGCAGGAGTATTGGCAAAAGGAAATCAAGGCTCTGAGAAAGCGCATAGAACAAGACACTTGGCAACAAGAGGTTCAGGAAATGAAGCGTAAACTGCAATGGATGGAAGAAACGGAAATGGCAGTAGTGGTTTCACAGGAGCAGAACGAAATACAGACATTCAAGAAATGGAGGCTCGACATTACTCCTCATCGCGAGAAGATGGAGAAAAGGGAGCTGGACAAGGAATTCAAGGATGCAGACGGCAAGCTGCGTGTGGTCTTTGTCTGCGCCATGTGGCTGACAGGCTTTGACGTCAAGACTCTCTCTTGTCTTTACATCGACAAGCCGATGAAGGCACACACCCTGATGCAGACCATTGCACGTGCCAACCGTGTGGCGGAAGGAAAATCGAATGGTCTTGTCATTGACTACATAGGAATTGTAAAGGCTCTTCGTCAGGCGCTTGCCGACTACACAGCTAATCCGGAAGGCGGTGAAGGTGGCAATGGCCCTACCGTCAGCAAGGAGGAACTGATAAGGAATGTGTGGGAAACCATCGCTGCTGCGAAAACATTCCTGCATGACAAGGACTTTGAACTGCAGGAACTCATTGATGCAGAATCTTTTGAAAAACTATCCCTTTTGAAGAAAGCGACCAACCTGCTGTGTGATACAGTTGAAACCCGCAAGTCGTTCTGTACTTTTGCAACAACCCTACTCGGACTTTGGAAATATCTTGACCGTGAAGATATAACCGGAGATATGCGCAAAAAGAAGGATGCTTTGGAAGCCATCTACAAGGAACTGCAGAAAAAGCGCAAACATGCAGACATAACAGATTTGAGCGTGGCTATCAATGACATCGTAAACGAACACTTGGAGGTTGACGATTCTGAAATGATGGTTGCAGAGGGACGAAGATTTGACATCAGTGGCATTGACTTTGACCTGTTGCGAAGAGAGTTTGCCAAGCGTGAAGACAAGAACCTCGTCCTACGAGACATTCAAGACTTACTTCAGGAGCGTTTGGCCCGACTGTTGGCAGAGAACCCATCCAGAATTAACTTCTACGAGAAGTACCAGGAGATTATCAAGGCATATAACCAAGAGCAGAATCGCGCAACGATAGAAAAGACCT
>JAKSLO010000165.1 GCA_024401185.1 Bacteroidaceae bacterium
AAACTTGTTATATAAGAGATAAGCGGAAGACTATAAAGGTTGCTAAATCTTTAGTTTTCCGCTTATCTTTTTATATAGGGACGTTCTACAATTTTTTTTTTTGAACGCCCAGACGCAAAGTTGAATGCTATTGTTTAGTCCATGTTACGGGCAAGTCTTCGCCCAAGATGAGTTCTGTATCAGGAGTACTGATCATCTTGAATGAGGAACCATCTTCTGCCATCTTGATACCGAATTTCAAACCTTTCTTAATCTGTGACATTATCTTGTTGTACTCGGAGTCGCCACCCATTGCGACAATGATTGCATCGAAGGCTCGAACATAATTCTCGATAGACATCTTTGTGGTTCCGTCTTCGTCGGTTTCTTCCACTTCGCTGACGAACAGCGTAATGGCTGACGACTCTTTTTCTTCTTTGTATTCGTACTTGCCATAGAGCTTCGTGCTTTCGTCATCCGCATACATGCTTAGCGTGAATTTGTCGCCAGTAAACTCAAATATGTCGTAATCGCTGCCAACTGAACCACGCCATTTACCCTCTATGGTGACTTCCTGGAAGAAAGGCCATGAACGCAGCATCCATGTCTCGGATGTGGCAAAGTTTTGAAGTATCAACACGCGCTTTTCGTCGGTGCCATACCAGTTGATGGGGCGCCATATTGACTTGGGTTTATTGTCGTATCTGTAGTTAATGTGGAAGTATCCGTTTTCGTCTATCAACCATTTAAAGATCTCGTCAAGATCTTTTTCCTTGCCGTTTGACTTGTGACGGAAACCCTGGCGAGGCATTCCATCTAATGCCCATAAGTCATATTCGTATTGTGCTGTAATCTCGCCCTTGCTATTGTAGTAGGGGGAGTACCAATCCTTGTATTTTAGGTCTCTTTCTGTCAGCTTGAAGTTGGCAATGTTCTTCATTCCTGCGAAGTATTCCTTTGCGAGTTCTGTGAGCAGGTCGAGTTTGTCTTGGTCAACACTTTCGTCGTTTAGGAAGGCAGCGCGCTCTATCACCTTGACATAGGCAGCAAGCAGTCCTTCTGGTGATGAATCCTTATCTGCCATAACCTCGTTGACGAGATCGTTGGCGAGCGAACCATAATCTACGAACTTGCCTGGTTCGGCTGCTCCGACGATTGCTACAGCATTTTGCAAGCACTCAGAAGACAACTTCAGCAAGAACTTACGCTTCATCATTGGGTCAAAGTCAAAGGGATAAGCGAGTTCAAGTTCGTTGTAGGCCTGGAAGGAGTTGAGTTCGCCCTTGCTGAATTTGTCCCACCAAGTTTCTGCCGTTTCGTTGGGATAAAGGCGCTTTACATGTTTGAATGCATCTCTGTAGTCAATTTTGTTATCAATCAACACCTGGTAGGCATACGAGCTGGCTCCTTTTGAAACTTTTACGATTCCGTCGCAGAACTTATACACGCCTACGGCAGCTCCCACTGTACCTCTGGTTTGCTTCACTTGGGCAAACTTATCAGCAGCTTCGAATGCCTTTGTTACCTCCTTGGCAACTTTGGCATTGTCGAAGTCAAGAATGCTGAGTACGGGAGTCATGGAGTAGAGATAGGAGAATTCGTTGAAATCCACGCCAATGTTGTCTGTCAACTCCCAGGGAATGTTGTCGAAATCCTCTTGGGTAGGCTTTGAGGTGGGTGACAACTCATCGTCATCACTGCCGCATGAACCGAAAAAAAGGGTGCCTGCACCCAACAAGGCACACAAGATAAAATGCTTTGTTTTCATCATTGTTTTTTCTTTATTTATGTTGGTAATGTTTGTTTTTTCTTCGCAAAGGTATAAAATGGATTCCAAACGGCTTTTCTAATATCAAATTGTTTTATTTCAAATTGTACAAAGTTTATTTCATATCGTGCATCAGGTTTCTTCATTTGCTAATTTTCTTCGTATTCATCGTTTTTTTTCTCCATTTTTTTGCGTAATGTGTGTTTTTGCCTTTGGCAGGTTTTGCTTGCATCCAAATTTAGCACAATCTAATATAAACCTAATTATGATCACTTACTTATGTGCAAAAAAATAAGAGGGCGTGCTGGCACACCCTCTATATGATGTATTTCTGAGAAAGCTCAGAAATTATGAGAACGTTTTTTGTGTGATATCTGCGCACAGCCTGTATAATCTGCAAGACGCATTATCTCTTTGCTTGTACGGATTATCTTGCAGGCGATGCAATGATGGCAATGTTTTTGGTCTCAGACTTCTCGAAATTCTGGAATTCAGCCTTGCTGACAGTGCCCTTGAACTTAATGTCTTTTGCAGCACCTTGTCCTTTACCCTCGTTTATGAGAGTTGCAACGTTTGCTTTCTCCTCTTCTGCAACGGCAATCTTGAGCTGGTCGTAGTTTCCGTCTGCTTTTTTGTAGCTAAGCCATGCCTCACAGCTCTCGATGCCCTTGATGTCTGCCGAACTGGGGCTATAGAGCTGGGTGCTGAATTCCACATCATAGTTTTCGCCATTCTCTGCCACTGCGTTGAGTGTAAAAGGATTCTTGATGGCATACAGATTCTGAAACAAGTCACCGGTTGATGATGAAATAGCAGGTGTTACTTCGATGCTTGCGATTGCACCCTTACCACCACAACTTGCGAGCAACACGGTTGCTGCTACTGCCAAAATAGAAAAAAACTTTTTCATAGAACTTTTTGCTCCCTACTCACAAAAGGGAAATTTAAAATGTTAATTATAGGATTAATATTTGTACCATACACAACGAGTGAGTAGCAGAAACTCATCTCTGCACGTTGGCATGCAATACTTTCGTTTTTATTTGCCCTGTACAACGAGTACAAAGGTACTGATTATTTTCTTAATAGTGGATGTTTTTCTCACATTTTTTCGTGTTGCGTGATAAAAAACTGTTGCTGTCCGATAAAATATGAAACTTCGCGCGTGCATGTGTGGGAATGAATAAAGTGGGAAAGAACAGATGCACACTCCTTGCCCGTATGCTAAAATGCCATTATTAGGAATTTGCTAAACCTAAAATATGGTGGGCATGCTTTCCTTCTTGACTCCGGCTCCCACCTCGTCGTTGGCTTCTGTGTCGGGAGCAATCACCATGCCTACAGGCGTGACTTTTATGTGGCAAGCTGCGCTTATGCCAGTTCCGTCGGTTGTATTGGCTGTTACCGTGCAGGTGCCGATGCCGACGGCTGTGATGCAGCCTGTCTGGTCGACGGTGGCCACACTCTTGTCGCTGCTGCTCCATGAAAGGGTTTTGTTGAGTGCCGTGGATGGGGTGACGTAGGTCGTTAGCACATCTTTTTCTCCTTTGGCTATGGTGAGTGCGGTGTGTGAAAGTGTAAGACCGGTTATGAAGGCCCCCTCAACCTTGCTGTAGGCTACCGACTGTGTGGTGCCACACTTCTGGAGCTTCAGCACGCTCTCGGTTTTCGAGGTGATGTTGTAGGCACCCGTCAGCAGCTTGGCTTGATTGTAGAACAAAAGAGAGGCATTGTAGGGGTTGTATGAAAATGTAGCCTTCTGGGCATCGTAGATGGCTGTGCCATCGGCGTTGATGCAGAATGTCTCGCCATTCGTTCCATGCCATGCACCCACTATCTCCTTGTTGTAATCGTAGGGGAGTGTTTTCCCCAATGCCACATGGGTCAGCAGGGTGATGTCCACAACCGTTATCCTTTGGTCATCATTCATGTCGCCCTTGATGACACCCTGGGCGCTCACCATCATTGGTGCAAGCACCGAGATGAGAAAGAGTATTGTTTTTTTCATTTGACTAGTTGCCACGTCCTTTGCTTTTTCTAGATAATTCAATAATAAAATATTCCAAGTAAATCGTCAATAGCTAAATAGTAAACTGCCGTCGGTTTATCTGTTGCCCATTGACTGTTGTCCGTTGCCTCCCATAATTGACTTATCGTCCTGACTCCTCAGAGAAGATCCAGATGTAGAACACGGTACCGATGGTGACATGGCTGAATTCCTTCTTGTCGGGCAATCCGAGTGACCAGAGGAGGCCGATATTGTCGTATGCCGTGTTGGCTTCGATGAACTCTACTTTGTCTCCCCAGTTCTGTGCCTGAATCAGTTCCATGTTGCGGTAGGGCACAACGAGGTCGTCCTTGTAGTGCAGAAACTTGATGGGCTTCTGGGGTTTCCATCCCTTGGTGAGGTCGTTCTTGTCGAGTGCGCGCATCAGGCACTTGTATGCGTTGGTCTCGGTGTTGAATACCCACTTCCCAGTCGTCTTGTCCTGCTTGAATATCTTGTCCGACATCATCTCGTATATCTTGGTGAACCCGTTGGCAGCCACCTTCTTGTTGAGTGCCTCGGTGGTAACAGCCGTGCTGCGCACATCGTCTA
>JAKSLO010000166.1 GCA_024401185.1 Bacteroidaceae bacterium
TGCCGTGCGTGATGATGAACAAAGGCATCTTCTTCTTCATCTTGTCGGGCGTAAACACTATCATGTTTCTCGACTTGCCATCCACATCAATGTTGATGCTGTCCTTCTTGACTGCCAAAGCCTTGGCCGAACTCATCGCCATCATGACTATCGCCACCATGACGGAAAGAAATAATTGCTGTTTTTTCATCTGTTGTATTGTATGAGTAAGTGATCAAAATTATTTTTATAATGACTAAGCAAGTGACTCGGGTATTGCCTTTTTGGTTCCTTATTTGTAGCGATACAGTCGGAAGTGCTGAATGTCAAACTGCCCTACAGGGATGCGCACGTGGCGACCTTGGTGCGTCTGGTCACCGTTAAGATGGCGCTTGACGTGCATTTTGCAATCTACTATGTTTACCGACTCACACTTGGCAAGCCCAATGCGAGTGTCTCCCTGTTTCCATGTTTCTCCTGCTTTGGCATCGGTGTAGGTAATGACAACTCCGCTGCCTATGGCGAGATAATCCTCCTTGCCGAGGCGTAGGATGATGCAGGCTGCTTCTGGCCATTCTGCATCCTTGGCACCTGGTTCCCAGCCAAGCGAATAACTGTGCTTGACGGTGAGACGAATGCCGTCGGGAGTGATAATCTCCGCTTCCCGCTGTTCGTTGTCAAGCAGTACGGCATCCATGTCCTTTGTGCCTTGACGCTCAAGAATCAATGGCTCTGCCTGACGAAGGAGCCGATAAGATGCGACAAGTGGGGAAGCCTCACCCCGTCCCTCATCATTAGGGAGGGAGGAAGAGAACGCATTGAGTTGGTCATCTTGCGAGAGATCCATGCCACTCATATCCTTACCTTTTGCAACGGCATAGAGGGGATAATCCTCGATGCTGAACGGGCAGAATCCCATCGCGCCATGATGACCGAAGGCATAGAGCGCATACATGGCATCCTTGTCTTCGAGTCGTATTTCGGGGATGAAGAGCGGATTGTTTGGCAGGTGATACTTGTCTAACCATGACTTGATGCCTTTGTCATAGATGTCAACGCCAAGCACATCGATGGATGGCGCTCCACAATGCCAGAGGTCTATAAGATGAGCCAAAGGTCCGCCTGACGGATACTGACCCGGTTTACGGTCACGGCTGTTGAGTGCCACGTTGACGTACATGGGCAGATTGTAGATGGCACGTCCAGCCTTGGCAATCTGCTCAACGTAGGTGGCGTATGTCCATGTCTGGAATATTTCTTCGGTATAAAGGTCATCGCCAAAGAGTTGAGGCCAGGAGGGCGTTTTTCCCGATGGCTGAATCATCGGGAACTGGGCTTGGAGTTTCTCCTTCAGGTACGGATGCAGCGACTTCTGATTCTCCTTCAGATAGTCGGTCAACTGCCGTGGGACAGCACCCTGATAGAGTTTGGTTGCGTCAGCAGAATAGTCGCGAGGCACTTCAATCATGCCTATCTCATTCTCCACCTGCACCATGATGACCGTCTGTTCCTTTGCGTCATGTTCGCGCAGATACTCCATTATGTGGCAGAAAGCCCGCTTGTCAGCTTCAAGCACATTCTTGCTTAACGAAGATGCTTCCTCAACAGGCTTTCCCTCGGGGGTATGGGCGCGAGGAAAACGCTTCATGTCGCGCTTAAACCACTCTGGCGCATAGCAACTCATGGAGTTCTTCCATGCTCCGAACCATAAGAGTACGACCTTAAGTTCGTTTCGTCGTGCTTCATTCAGTATCACATTGAGCGAACTCATATCGAACTGTCCTTCCACAGGTTCAATCAGTTCCCACGATACGGGAGCCAGCACGGTGTTGAGACCCATCCTGTGCAGGTGGGTAAAGACGCGCTTCACGTCCTCTGGAGTAGAGGCAGAGGAATTACCCAGTTCACCACCAATCATCAGCATTGCCTTCCCATTGGCAACGATCCTTGCCACACTGTTGTCCCTATGTTCCAAACGTGGCTGTGCAGATGCAAGCAAACAGAAGATGCTTGAGATAGCTATAATAATCAGTCTTTTATTCATAACATCTGCAAATATACTACTTATTTTCCAAAAACACCTTATGGAGTGCGATAAATGTTTGAAACTTATTGCAGAAAGAGACGCTTTGCATCAGAAAACGTGCCTAACGCTTATCATGTTATGAATAAACATAATAGACATACCGTGCCAGAGTCGATAATACTGTTTATCTTTGCGCAGAAAATAGGGAGGGACGAGCCTCGCTATGATTATGTCTAACAATAAACACGTAAATCGTATGAGAAGCATCACTAATTTTGAACTGCAGTATGCTCACCGGTTCTACAAGTTTCAGGGTGAGGCGCAGTATCTGCATGGCCACACAGGCGTGCTGACTATCGAGGTGGACGATGATATCACTCCTGAGGTCAACATGGTATTCCCTTGCAATGAGATTAAGAAGATTGCATGGGATGTTCTCCAAAACTTTGACCATGCACTCATCTTGCGTGAGGATGACCCGCTACTGCCTGCCATCCTCGAAGTGTATGAGAAACAAGGCATTAAGGATGGGCATAAGTTGAACACCATGAAGGGCGAGGCATTCAATACGGAGTGGGCAACTGCCTACCCGGATTGCCGTCTGGTGGTGACGAAAGAGTCGATGACGGTAGAGGGGATGATAAAGATTGTCTATGACCTGCTCAAGGACAAGCTGCCGATAGCGAAGCTCACCTTCAAGAGCGGTGCCAACACAGCCTCGCAGGAGTATTACCCTGAGCACCACTTCGAATGCTGTCCTCTGTGTGGCGTGAAGCTTGATGAGAAGGGCAGATGCCCTAAATGTGGGTATGTTAAGTAACTTCTGTTCCTAAGCGAGTGGCCAGATGCTGGTCACTTGCTTAGGAGCTTTTCTATTGCCTTCGTGCATTTTGCCTTGTCCTTCTCCGTGAGTTGCGGACGCTTAGCCGTATTTCCGCGTTCAATGACCTTTACTATCTTGAAGCCAGAATAATGACCCACCTCGCGGACGACACGTATTGCACCATGTGACTGGTTGAACAGTATGTTCAGCGGCCAGGGAGTGGTGCATGTGCTTACAAGAATGCACTTCTTGCCTTTCAGCAACGGTTCCGGAAAGCGGTCGGTGTCGCGCATCATGCCATAGACCATGCGGTCGAAGAGCAGCTTGAGCTGTCCCGGTATGTTGCCCCAGTAGCATGGAGAACCTATGATGATGTTGTCAGCCTCTTGAATCATCTTCAGCAGGCGCTGGGAGTCGTCTTGCGAATACGAGCACTCCCCCTTTGTGCGGCATGCCATGCACCCGATGCAAGGCTTTGCGCTGAGGTCGTTCGAATAGACCATGCTGGCTGTTGCGCCATGCTTTTCTATCTCCGACTTCATGATTTGCATCATCTGCGAGATGAGGCCCTTCTTGCGTGGACTTCCGTTTATGATGAGTGTGTTCATTTCTTTCTTCTCTTTAGCATTACGAGTTCTGCATCCTTGCCGTCCTTGCCATATTCGCTCACGAGGATGAACTCCTCGCAGCAGGCTATGCCGTAGCAGCGATTGTCGTCCTTGACTATCTGGTTGCCCCAGTAGGTGGCATTGTCGTCCAGGAGCCTCACCTCATTGCCGTTGATGGTGTAGGGCTGGTTGATGAACGAGCCTTGCAGCACGTAGAGGTTTTCTACGTGAAGGCCAGGTATGCAGAGCGCATTGACCTCTTCGATGAAGACCTTCTTCATTGGATGATCTGCATGAGGTAGATTGGCATCATCGCCTTTCCATCGTTTCAGGGTGGGGTAGTACTGTCGCAGCACATCCTTGTACTGGCAGGCAGTAAGGTTCTGCCTTGTGTTCTTGTTGTATTCCTCCACGAACATAGAGCAATACTCCACCATCTCCTCCATGGTGAAGTCGCCCGTAAAGGCTCCATCCTTATAGCAATAGATGCAGTATTCGTTGCTCTTGCTGCCATCGGCATTAGTGCCGAGGATTTCTTCTGTGAGTGGCATTCCGCAACTCTGGCAAAATTTCTGTTCCATGTTTTTTTGTTGTTTTGTGGTTCTTCGTAAATTTAGTCGATTTTTTATTGCATCTAAGTCGATGCCAGTTTACATGTTTTTGTTATTATTTTTCTGTTTTTATTTTTATCGTTGTGCGCTTTCCTTTGCTATGCTACGGCGTGAACACCGCTTTCACTCGCTTTGCTTACGTCTGGCTTACGTGTTTTGACGTAAGCCAGACGTAAGCC
>JAKSLO010000167.1 GCA_024401185.1 Bacteroidaceae bacterium
TTGTCGTGGCAGAGGGTACATGGCGCACGGAATGGCATCATAGCATTCCTTTCGTCGTGATAGTCATGGCTTTTCTGCTATGTCTGGGCTTGTCCATCATGACAAGGCTTCAAGGAGGCTTGAGACATCATTCTTCAAAGACGGGCGTTATAGAGCACCCAGCAAGATGGTGGCACACGAGACCCCTATGGAGTGCTATGCTTGCTAAACCATACACCGCACACCCGAATGGACGGGGCGGATGTAGGGGAGAGGGGAGTGAAACGTAGAGAAAAGAAAAACACAACGAAACATGAATCGAAGAGAATTTATCTTAAAGGCATCCGTACCCTTCCTCGTGGCAGCCTGCTCCAAGGATGAGGACGAGAAACTGTTGCCAAAGGATGTCACAGAAAAGGACCTGGACGAACCGGAGCCACCTACCAACGCCAAGTTTGTCTGTTCGGGCGCGATGCTCCAGTGCAACCAGGGAATGGCACCTTCCTCATTTTGTATAATAGACCCGATGCGTGAAATGCAGAGTGATGGCACCATTTTGGCCAACATCATGGACAATGTGCCTATGCAGAATTTCATGCCTTTTGGGATGTGCCAATCCTTGTCAAACCCTATGGTCAAGGCTGCCACCGCAGCTGCCATGGGAGTCCTTACGCCCCAGCCCTGTGTACCCACAATTGCTGCGCCGTGGAGCCCTGGTGGTCAACAGATGGTTGGGAAATACCCTGCCTTGTTGGACAATGCAAAACTAACGTGTCTTTGGGGAGGTCAAATCTCCATCAGTAATCCTGGAGGACATATTAAGGAGTCCTAATCAGGGGCTTGCATAGCGTGCGTTGTCTTTGAAGGAAACACCTGGGACTCTTCCGTAGCTTGCCATCGCTTAGAGTTCGTATAAATCAGTCAGTTGTATTTCTGCCTGCACCTCTCCCCAGTGTTCATTTTGTACCAATCCATCCGTGGTAATCATAATCGAATGGACAGCGCTTTTCGTACCGGTCACACTTTGGAAAACGCTTCGCTTTCGTGCAAGTTCATCCGCATAATCGGATGTTATCGAATATGGCTCCTTGGAGTATTTCATCTCGCACAGATCAATGATGCCATCACTACGGTCTATCAAAAGGTCAATCTGAACACCACGCCTGTCCTCTTTCTCGTCCGGGAGGCAACGCCATGCGTACTCGTT
The DNA here is from genome assembly GCA_024401185.1 of Bacteroidaceae bacterium. Classification (GTDB taxonomy): domain Bacteria; phylum Bacteroidota; class Bacteroidia; order Bacteroidales; family Bacteroidaceae; genus Physcousia. The sequence goes on from JAKSLO010000167.1 coordinate 1,187, forward strand.
TGTCAAGATTCCGCTGATACCGAGCTTCTTTTTAATCTGGTCAGCATGCCATAGACAAGTCCGTTCAAAAGCCAAACCGCACCATGTGTTGTATTTGGGCGTTCCGTGCATAGACTTCCAGTAGTTGGAACCTTGTCGGGAACCACCGATAAACTCATAGTAAAACAGGGTGTAGTGGTCTATCAGTTGGAAAATCTCCGACCTGGTCCGATACCCCATCATGGAATAGCTGCGAATGAATCCACACCATTCCAGATCATTCAGAATATCGGAAAAAGAACCGTTGTCATTGAAACCGCCAGTTTCAAGCAGTTCCATCCGAGTCATCCCCATCTTCTTTTTTGCCAGCAATTCTATCACCTTCACATATGGTTCTGGCTTCTTGAACAGTGAAGCATACAGCATCTCAAACTCATCATGCAGTTCTCCGTCAGGCGAGAATATCAGCCTATCAATCTCTTGTGTGATGCTTGCGCCTTTCTGTAGCAGACTCCAGTAATAAGGCACACCTCCAAATATCATATAGGCTTCAAGCATCTGCTTGCGGTTCAACACCAAGCCTCTGGATTGTGCCAACTTCTCACACAATCCCAAGGAGAATGGCTTGAGTGAAATGCGATGGTTCAGGCGATTGTGCAAACCTCCTTTGTTTTTTATAATCTTCTTGACCATCCATGAGGTGCTGCTGCCGCACACTACAAAAACAATATCCTTGCGAGCAGATGCCCATCCGTTCCAAAACGCCTCCAGCTCAGACAGGAAACCGGAGCGTGGTGCATCCATCCAGGGAAGTTCGTCAAGGAATACCACCTTCTTGGTTGGAAAGCCAGCCGAATCCGTTCCTTCGGGAAGGTTTATGATGAAACGCTTAAGTTCGCTGAAAGCATCCCCCCAATTGGTCAGTTCCGGCGTATCTTTCTGACCTTGTTCCTTCAAAGCCCTGCGAAAACGCACCAGTTGCTTTCTCGCCGTCAGTTTTGCTGCACCAGTGAACTGAAAGTCGAATTTGTACCCATAAGCTTCTCGTATAAGAAAGGTCTTACCTACACGACGTCTTCCATACACAGCAATAAACTGTGAATACTCTTCAGAAAGAGCATTCTGCAATAGTTGTTTTTCTTTGTCTCTACCTATAAGCATGGCCGTAAACACTATAATTATGGTGCAAGACTCGTGTCTGCTCGACATCTCACAGGGTGGCGCTTTCATAGCGACAGCGGAGAAAGAACGAGAGGAGAGCAAAACTCATTTGCTATCCCGAGTGCAGCCGAGACTCGCAAGATTTATTTTGCAAAGTTAATGATTTTCGTGCAAAAACGTGCGGAAACCAATGGAAATTTTATGTTTCCGCTGGTTTACTGACGAAATTCGCCAAATTTAGTGCCCATTTTCTCCTGTCCGATGTGGCATTTAGCTTCATTCTGATGTGGCACTTGGCATGATTCCTGCGTCATGAATGACAGGAGTACAGTTCTCTTAACCTCGCATTAGTGGCAGCGTATGCGCATCTTGCGGTGCGGATGTAGGGGAAATGGCAGGGGAAAGTGAAGATTTCTTGGCATTTGTGTGCCGAATGTCGAAAAATGTTCATATCTTTGTCGCTTGATTTAATGAAGGAACCCCCATCGAGGGGCGGAACAAGGAATAGATACAACAATAATCAATAACAAACATATACAAGAATGAGTAAGAAACAGTATCAGACACCGCAGATGAAGGTGGTGGAGTTCGAGGTAGAGCAGCATCTGCTGACTGCCAGTTTGGGCACGGAGAAATTTACCGTGTCAGAAGGATTAAACGAAGGTGATTGGATGTAAAAAGAAGGAGGACAAGACAATGAAAAAGACATTATTTGCAATTTCAGCCATTGCCGTGCTTCTTGGCTTCACGGCTTGTACAAGTGACGAGATAGTAGAACCTCAGGTGAGCGACAAGACCATCACCATCAGCGCCAGCACCGAATCGAATGCCACACGTACCGCACTCGCAGACGACGGAGAAGGAGGTTACGATGTAGTGTGGTCAACGGGGGATGTAATCACTATCGGCGACAAGACTTTTACCTTGTCATCTACCCCTGGAACAACTAAGGGGACATTCACAGGCAAAGACCCAGCAAACGGCAAATTCGATGTATGGTATGGCATCAGCAGTGCATCCCTGCCAGCTATGCAGACCTACAAGGCTGGTGAAATCACCAACTCACCGATGCACGCAAGTGTAGATATCACAGACGGTGTGGCCAGCATAGTGGATTTCAAGAACCTCTGCGGTCTGTTCAAGCTTTCTCTGAAGGGTACTGCCACCGTCAAGTCCATCACCATTTCTGCCAACGAGCCAGTGGCTGGCGAATTCACGGTCGGCACGGATGGCGGTGCTGTACTTGAAGAAAGTGCAGACGACAAGTCCATTACCCTCGACTGCGGTGACGGTGTCACACTGACAGAATCCGCTACGGATTTCTTCATTGCCATGCCAGCAGGAACCTATACGGGTGTCAGCATCACATTGACAGACGATGCGGGGAAGGTCTGCGTTAAGAAACTCAGTTCCACCAAGAACCTTGTCATCACTCGCAGCAATATTACTCCTGCCTCCTTTACGGCAAGCACGTTCATGCCCACCATTACGGCATCTTCTCCTGTGGGTACTATCGGTATGTTGGATGGTCGTGAGGGCATTGTGGTTGACTTTGGCGGTTCAATCGGCAAGGTGGTTGTTGCTACCATGAACGTTGGTGCTACCAGTGTAGATTATGCAACAGCGGCAGATAATGCAACCTGTTATGGTGTGCAATATAATGCCCAAGATGCCAGTGACCCATCAAAGATGGGGCTGGCAGATGGTTGGAGAGCACCCAAGCAAGCTGAACTTAAAGCATTATATGAGTTATCTGGTGGAGCTTGGAGCGCAGCTGACTACGACAATCACAAAGCCGCTGGATATGTTTGGACAATTGGTACAGGTGAAAATCAGAATACTTTATTTCTACCTGCTGCTGGCTATGGCAACGCCTATCAAAGGGGAGA
>JAKSLO010000168.1 GCA_024401185.1 Bacteroidaceae bacterium
ATTTAGAGCACATGATGGCCGAAGAGTGCGGAGTGAAGTACGAGCTTACCCGCATCAAGTAATGAATCCCGATTTTGACAGATAATTAATATTGTAGTATAGCCATTAACACAATATAATATACTGAAGTTTCGCATGTATAGGGAGTTAAAGGATATCAAGGAGTTAAAGGAGTTAAAGACGAATGTCTTGCTCCTTGAGGCATTGTGGCGCACACCCTGCATACCTAACGTCTTTAACTCCTTTGAATTCTTTAACTCCTTTAACTCCCTAATACTGAAGCATGCGAAGCTTGCGAAAGTTGAATAATATATAAAGAGAAGGCATATACTCTTGGCCCTTGCAGGTGTGTGAAAAGAAGGTCGGACGTGATGAATATGCTGTAGCTTGATGGGTGTAAAAACAAGTTTTTATGGCATTCGCAGCTTAAAAACTTGGAAAAATGCTTGCTTATTTGTAACTTTGCATGAAAATATAAAAAAGTTATCAAAAATAATGGAACAGCCTTTACTGATTTACAATACGTTGAGCCGACAGAAGGAACTCTTCAAGCCCCTCACTCCCGGCCGAGTTGGCATGTATGTTTGCGGTCCTACCGTGTATGGTGATGCACACTTGGGCCATGCACGTCCTGCCATCACCTTCGACCTTCTTTTCCGTTACTTGCAGCATCTGGGCTACAAGGTGCGCTATGTGCGCAACATCACAGACGTGGGTCACTTGGAGCACGATGCCGATGAGGGCGAGGACAAGATTGCCAAGAAGGCTCGCCTGGAGCAGATTGAACCTATGGAAGTGGCACAGTATTACACCAACCGCTTCCACGAGGCTATGGATGCCCTGAACTGTCTGCCTCCCAGCATCGAGCCACATGCAAGTGGCCACATCATGGAGCAGCAGCAGCTGGTCAAGGAGATCTTCGACAATGGATATGCTTATGAGTCGAATGGTTCGGTTTACTTCGATGTAGAGAAGTATGACAAGGATCACAAGTATGGCATTCTCTCAGGCCGCACCCTTGAGAACATCAAGGATGCCAGTCGTGAGTTGGCTGGAGTAGGCGAGAAGCGCAACCAGGCCGACTTCGCCCTGTGGAAGAAGGCTCAGCCCGAACACATCATGCGCTGGCCCTCACAATGGAGCGACGGTTTCCCCGGATGGCATTGCGAGTGTACTGCTATGGGACGTAAGTACCTGGGTGACCATTTCGACATCCACGGAGGAGGCCTTGACCTCGTGTTCCCTCACCACGAGTGTGAGATAGCACAGGCCGTGGCAAGTCAGGGCGACCAGATGGTTCATTACTGGATGCACAACAACATGATTACCATTGACGGCAAGAAGATGGGTAAGTCATATAACAACTTCATCACCTTGCCTCAGTTCTTTGCTGGCGAGCACGAGCGTTTGGAGCGTGGATATTCACCCATGACCATCCGCTTCTTCATCCTTCAGGCTCACTACCGCTCAACGGTCGATTTCTCTAACGAGGCTCTTCAGAGTGCCGAAAAGGGTCTTGCCCGCTTGATGGACGGCTGGAAGGCCTTGAAGCGCTTGCAGGAGGGACAGAAGGTCAAGGGACAGCCTCAGGTTGAGATGGCAACTGTAGAGAAGTTGAAGCAGGCTTGCTATGATGCCATGAACGACGATTTGGCTTCGCCCATGGTCATCAGCACCCTCTTCGAGGCTTGCCGCATCATCAATACCGTCATCGACAAGAAGGCCAGCATCACAGCTGAGGTGGCAGCTGCCTTGGCAGAGATGTATCAGACATTTGCCTTCAGCATCCTCGGCTTGAAGGAGGATAGCGGTCAGAGCAACAAGGCTCGCGAGGAGGCATTTGGTGCTGTGGTGAATATGATTCTTGAGCAGCGCCAGCAGGCTAAGGCCGACAAGAACTGGGCACTCTCTGACAAGATTCGTGACGACCTTGCTGCCCTTGGCTTTGAAGTGAAGGACACCAAGGATGGACAGACTTGGACGCTGAACAAATAAACGGAATCCTGAAGCACCCCAAACCCTGGTGCTTCAGGATTTTTGTTTTCTGATTATCCAGGTATATAACCCTTTACACCAATTCATAACCATCCCTAAATTGCTCATTCCATGAATACGCAGACGGTTACCATTCGACTTAAAAACAACAATACAAAACTTACTGTCCCCATGGGCTCAACCTTGTGGGATGTCTATCAACAGTCAGGACTCCAGATGGAGTTCGGTCCTGTCAGCGCCCGTGTCAACAACAAGGTGCAGGGCTTGAAGTATTGTTTCTATAACAGCAAGGATGTGGAGTTTCTCGACCTCACTTCCCCTTCGGGAATGCGCGTTTACGAACGTTCCTTGTTCCTGGTGCTGGCCAAGGCTGTAGAGGATGTCTTTCCTGGCGGACGCCTTATCATGGGTGCTCCTCTTTGTGGTGGGCATTATTGCGAACTCTTCATCGGTCGTCGCGTGAGCAAGGACGACATCAAGGCTCTTGACCATAGGATGCGCGAGATTGTAGAGGCCGACATGAATATCCACCGTGTGCAATGCCCCATCGAGGAGGCCATTGCCATGTTCCGTGCCAAGGGCATGGAGAGCAAGGCTTTGCTGCTTGAGGAGCAGGGCAACCTCTACACCTATTACTATCGTCTTGGCGATACAATCGACTATTTCTACAGTTGTCTGCTGGGTTCTACAGGTAAGCTCAAGACTTTCGAGCTGACCAGTCTTCCCGTTCCCGAGCAGGGGGGGCTCTCGCCGGTGCAATCCGAGGAGGGTGTGGGACTTCTGCTTCGCACTCCTTCCCTCTCCAATCCCAACGAACTGGCTCCCATCAAACCTGAATATAAGATGCTTGACGTGATTCGTGAGCATCATCGTTGGCAGAACATCCTGGGCGTAAGCACGGTGGGCGAACTCAATGCTGCCGTGCGTCAGGGACGTGCCACCGAACTTATCAACGTGAGCGAGGCTTTGCAAGAGAAGAAGCTCTCGGCCATGGCCGACGAGATTGTGGCACGAGGTGCCAAACTGGTACTCATTGCAGGTCCCAGCAGTAGTGGCAAGACCACCACGGGCAAGCGTCTCTCCATCCTGATGATGGCTTGTGGATTGCATCCCCACACCATCTGCACCGACGACTATTTTGTGAATCGTGTAGATACACCTAAGGATGCCAACGGAGAGTATGATTTTGAGTGTATTGAGGCTGTCGATACGGCATTCTTCCAGAAGCAGATGACACAGCTGTTGGCAGGTGAGGAGGTGGAACTGCCTCGCTACGACTTCCCCTCTGGCGAGCGCGTTTTCGAGGGTCGTAAGTTGAAGATTGGCTCCAATGATGTCATCATCCTTGAGGGTAATCATGCTTTGAACCCTCTCTTCTCACAGCAGATTCGTGAGGAAGACAAATACCGCATCTACGTGTCGGCTTGTACTACCGTGGCGCTCGACGATCACAACTATGTTCCTACCATCGACATCCGTCTTTTGCGTCGCATCCTGCGCGATTACAACTATCGTGGCTATTCTGCCCTTGAAACCATCAAGCGATGCCCCAGCGTAACGGCAGGCGAGGGCAAGTGGATCACTCCCTATCAGGAGAATGCCGATGCCACCTTCAATAGTGCGTTGCTCTTTGAGTTGGGCGTGCTCCGTACGGAGATTATGCCCATCCTCGAACAGGTAAGTGAGCGTGCACCCGAGTATAGCGAAGCCAGTCGTTTGCGCAAGTTCCTTCGCTATTTCCGTCCTATCCCTGCCAGCGAAGTACCTCGCACGAGTCTCCTTCGCGAGTTCATGGGTGGTTCGTCATTCAATTACTGATTGAAGCTTTCCTTTGCTTGAAACATCCTGTGTTTAAGCAGTAATGTCATCCCGACATAGTTTTTGCCGTTAGACAAAAGCCTTACGTCAAGACTTTGTCATGGTTAGCAGATTCCTCGGCAAATGGCATTAGTGTGCCTTCTTCAACAAGGTCAACCTCGCGCCCTAAAAGTTCTTTCAGGTCCATATATGCCCCCCTAAGTTTTTCTGCCAAATATTAAGTTTAAAAAGTGAAGCGGAGCCATAGAGATGTCAGCCGTAGGTCGTGACCTGCGGCTGACATAGTATAGTTACTTATTCAAGTTTCGTAAGTTCCTTAACTCGCCATTTTTAGTTCATAAATCTGTAT
>JAKSLO010000169.1 GCA_024401185.1 Bacteroidaceae bacterium
TTAACTCCTTTTAACTCCCTAAGTTTCAACCACCCAAAGGGTGGGAAACTTCAGTGAGTAATAATTCTTGACGCAAAAAAGGCAGAATCACCCGAAAATGCCCTTTTTCATCGGGTTGAAAACCAACGGGAATGTAACGGGTTACCTACGGGTTAATATCGGGTTGATATCGGGAACGCTATGAAAGAAGAATAAAAATTGACAAAAATGCACAAGATACCCAATGTGACGCATCCACACAAGGAGAACGACCTGTCAAACCCTAATGCCTCAGCTTACCGTCATACGACACCTTGAGGAAACGGCGCAGATAGAGGATGCCAGCCGTGGTAAGGCCGAAGGGGAAGCCCATCCAAATGCCAAAGGCCTGCCAATCGAGAACGACGCCCATCAGGTAGCTCAAAGGGAGCGAAATAACCATATAGGCAAGAAACGAGTAGCGCATCAGCATCTTCACATCGCCCAGGCCACGCAAAGCGTTGGCAAAGGTGACTTGCATGCCGTCGCCCAACTGATAGAGCACAAGCGGATAGGCCATGCCAGCCACGATGGCGGCCACCTCCGCATCGTCGGTGAAGAGGAAGGAAATGTCATGACGGAAAGAGAAAGCCACAATGCTGAGAACAATGCCCAGGCACAGAATCATCTGCCAACCTGCCACCGCAGCATGCCGCACGCCACGCATGTTCTGGAGTCCGTTATAATTGCTGACGCGTATCGTCACGGCAGAGGAGATGCCGATGTAAAACATGAAGATGAGATTGGCCATGTTGAGCATCACCTGGTGCGCTGCCAGCACATTGGTTCCCATCCAGCCCAAGAAGATGGCCACCAGCGTGAACGAGGCCGACTCCATGCCCATCTGTATGGCAATAGGCCATCCCAGACGATTGAGCTTGCTCATGTCTGCCTTACACATCTTTGCCGTCTTCCAATGCGCCACATAGGTTTTATATTTGGGACGCAGGAAGAACACGGCTATGGTGAGAACCATGATGACCACACGCGAACTGAACGTTGCCCACGCCGCACCCTCGATACCCATCTCGGGGAATCCACAATTACCAAATATCAGCAGCCAGTTACCCACAATGTTCCAGGCATTACCAATGAGCATGATGGTCATGGCCACGGCAGTATCGTTGATGCTGTCGGTGAACTGCTTGAATGCACCTGCCACAAACATGAACGGCAAGGAGCATATCTGTATCACCAGATAGGGGCGCATCAGCGGAAGCAGTTCGTCAGGCTGTCCCATCATGGGAAGGAAGAAATACAATGCCACCAGGACAAGGCACATGAGCAACCCCTGAAGCATGTCGCAGGCGATGCTGCTCTTCAACACCTCCACAATGCGTTTCTTGTTGCCTTGTGCATACAGCGCCCCGATCTGCGAAACGGCTCCCAACGAAAAACCGATGGTGAGCAGCAATACGAGCATGAACATATTGTTGACAAAACCTGCAGCTGCCAGTTCTGCCGTGCTATGCCGACCAACCATCACATTGTCGGCAAGGTTCTGCAGGGTGAGGCCCACCTGTCCGATCGTGATGGGCACACCCAGTTTTATGAGGGCTTTGTATTCTTTTGGAAAATAGAATCGCATTCTGTCTGTAAATTCAAGTTTCGCAAGTTGACACTTGTTAATTTCCTATAGACTTCCACTTGGGAGGTTGCACCTTCAACAGGTTCCTGACAAAGAAATCATGACGCTTGCGCTCTCCAAAGTCCTCACCCACAGTATGATGTGCACCAGGTATTACCACCAGTTCAAAATCCTTGTTGGCCTTGATAAGGGCACTTGCCACTTGCATCGTGCTGGCAGGATCCACATTGTCGTCCAACTCACCCACCACCAGCATCAGGGGACGCTCCAACCTGTAGGCATTTACCACGTTCGAGTTTTCCGCATAGGCACTATCCACCGGATAACCCATCCATTGCTCATTCCACCATATCTTGTCCATACGATTGTCGTGGCAGCCACAGGCACTATAGGCACACTTGTAGAAATCGCCATGCCACAGCACAGCGGCCGTACTCTCCTGTCCGCCTGCCGAGCAACCATAGATGCCCACATTGTCAGCGTCCATGTAGGGATACTTCTGTGCCAATGCCTTGATCCACGCTATGCGGTCGGGGAAACCTGCATCCTTCAAGTTCTTGTAGCACACCTCCTCAAAATCCTTGCCACGATAGGAGGTGCCCATTGCATCGAGCTGCACCACAACAAAACCCAGCTCTGCTAAAGAGGTGAAATACCAGTTGTAGGCTTGGAACGACTTGGGTGTATAGGCGTCACCAGGACCTGCATAGATGTATTCGATGATGGGGTACTTCCTTGAGGCATCAAAGTTAGAGGGACGATACACCACACCCCACATCATCGTCTTGCCATCACGCCCTGGGGCAGAGAACACCTCTGGCATGACAAAGCCTTTCTCCTGCAGCTTAGTGATGTCCACACGACCTATCTCGTGCACCTTGCTGGGATTGGCCACACTACGAACAACCGTCACGGGAGGCGTATCTACCTTGGAATAGGTATCTACTAGATAAGTGAAATCTGAATTGAAACGGGCAGAGTGATTGCCTTCCTCGGGGGTAAGGCACACCATGTCCTTCCCATCAAAGCCAATCTTATAGTAATGTATCAAGTAGGGGTCCTCACCCTTGTTCACACCACTTGCGGTAAAGTAGATGACCTCGTTTTCCTCATCCACCCGAACTACCTGACGGACAACCCATTCACCATGGGTAACCTGACGCATAGGACATTCGTTAACCGACGTATTCTTACCCTTCGACCTATCGCTTTTGGCTTTCATCTTCGGGTCAATATCAACCATATACAGATGCGTCCAATTGTCACGCTCGCTCATCCACAACATGCGCTTTCCGTCTTTGAGGGTATGGCGGAAATAGCGGTTGTAATTGACGTACTTACTGCTCTTCTCCTCCACCAACGTGCGCAACTGCCCGGTTTCCACATTCATCTCAAGCACACGAAACACCTTGTGTCCGCGCTCATTGTACTCAAAGGTAAACGATTTCCCTTCTTCATTCCAATGCAAGCTGCGTATCTCATACGGATTGGGAAACAGTTCGTTAGTCGGCACAATGGATTTGCCTGTCAGCACGTCAAACACATGAGGGTACTTCTGAAGCACCTCATCACCGGGTTTTGCATATTCTTGCTGATGCAAGATGGGTTGCAACTGAGTAGTGGGAGAACTCTCCACATAGTACACATAGCGTTTCTCCACGGGGCGCACCTTGTTCAACAAGACGTAACGGCTGTCAGGGCTCCATTGCAGATAGGCACTATAATAATGGCTCAGCGTGCCGTCAAAGCTCAACTGACGGAGGTTTGCACCATTAGCATCGCTCACCCACAGGTTGTAGTCACGTATAAAAGCCTGCTTGGTGGAGTCAGGACTCATCACATTACGTCCCACACGTTCCTCATCCACATTCATCCAGTGGTTCTGCAGCTTCTGAGGTCCTGTCTTGGTACTATTCGTAGGCGCCTGATACTCTCCCCATCCGCCACGACGATTACTTCCCCTACGGGCACCCTCTGCACGCGACGACTGAGGTGTAGGATGCTGACTCTCATCTTTCACCTCAAAACTGCCATCTTCCAGCACGTTCAAGGTCTTTCTCTGCACACGTCCATCTGCACCTCGCACACCAAAGCCCAGCGTCTTGGCATCACGCCATTCGGCTCCCTCGACATTTCCCACCAACTTATCGGTTGTATAATCCTTACGCACCTGATAGGCTCGGGCATAATCCGCCTCAGTACCTTGCGCAAAAGCACCATAAGTCATTGCACACAAAAGTGCCGCTATAAATTTTCTTTTCATCTGTATTTCATTCAA
>JAKSLO010000017.1 GCA_024401185.1 Bacteroidaceae bacterium
GAGATCATGTCGGTGATGTGTCGGAGATAAAACTCACTGAACGTCAGCAAGTAATCCTCACTCTTATCACGGAATCACCTTCAATCACCGCCAAACAAATGTCGGAGACTCTGTCGGTGAGTCCACGCACAATAGAACGTGATCTTTCCACATTGAAAGAGAGGGGCGTTTTAAGGCGCGAAGGTAAAGATAATGATGGAACGTGGAATATTCAAAAAGAATTTTTATTATGCAAAACCAACAATTAGGTTCAAGTTTACAAGGACGTCTGAGAAATACTGACTTGCCAATTACAAATTGTTTGTATCCCCTTTTTGAGGCAGTTGTCAACGCAATATATGCAATTGATGATCGTGTTAATTTAGATAATTCATTTTCCCAAACAGATGGAAAAATACGTGTGGTAATTAATAGATCATCTTCTAGTGATTTGTTTGGAGGCAAAGCGGAGATACATTCAATAACGATTGAAGACAATGGAATTGGTTTTGACGATGAGAATTATGATTCTTTTTGTGAGTTGGATACAATGTATCGCTCGTCAAGAGGTTGTAAAGGTATCGGGCGGTTGCTGTGGTTGAAAAGCTTTACATCTGCAGAGATAGATAGTTGCTATTACGATAGTGAAGGTGTTAAGAGAAGTCGCCATTTTTCTTTTACACCTAACGGTATAATGACGCTTCCTACTGTTGATGTTGCAGATAGAGAAATAGGCACAAAGGTGATCCTAAAAGGTATTATTAGACCATACAAGGTTGCTATTAGTAAGTTCGGACAAGATACAATTGCTAAATCAATATTTGAACATTGCCTTTGGTTCTTTTTGAGAGAGGGATCAAGTCCAGATATTAGAATTATAGATGGAACTAATCCTGCAACCAATCTCCATGAAATTTATGAAAGCTATCTTTTTAGTGATCAGTCAAACAGTACAGAGTTCACTATTGGCGATGCAGTATTTAATGTCTTGCATGTGAGATTGCAACATTCTGAAAGTAAGAATATGATTTCATATTGCGCAGGAAATAGAATTGTCAAGGACGAGAAGATTAAGAACATTGCAGGTCTGTACGATTCTGCATTGGAATCACCAGAAGGCTCTTTCTATTATAAGTGTTTTGTAACTTCTCAGTATTTTGATGATCATGTTTCCCCAGATCGCTTTACATTCCTAATTCCTGAGCAACAAGAAAACGAAATTCAAACTGAGGTTTTGGAGCAAATATATTTTGCAGAAATAAGAAACAAAGTTTTAGAGCAAATAAATGATTTCTTGGATCCATATCTAGAGGAAAACAAATCCGCCGGTCGAGAAAAACTTACACAATTTGTAGATGAGAAAGCACCGTATTATAAGCCTTTATTAGCTAATCTTGGAGATGACGAGAAGGTTATTAATCCGAAATCAAATGATAAGTCTATCGACTCATACTTACATACTAAACTTGTTGAGAAAGAACACAAACTCATAGAGGAAGGCCACGATGTATTGAAAATGAGAACTGGCGAAACAGACGAAGAATTCAATCAACGAGTTGAGACATACTTCGATAATGCTCAGCAATTAAAACAAACCGATCTTGCAAGGTATGTTCTACATAGAAAGTATATTCTACAATTATTAGAAGAGGCTATACAACCAGACGAAGAGGGTAATTATTGTAAAGAAGATAAAATCCACGAAATTATTATGCCAATGAGAGTAACAAGTGATGATGTGAAATTCAAAGACAATAATTTGTGGATTATTGACGAACGATTGGTATTTCATCACTATTTAGCATCAGACAAGACGTTCAAATCAATGGAGGTCACGGATTCCACATCTACCAGAAGACCAGATATTCTTTTAGAGAATGTATATGATAATCCTTTGTTTGTGAGTGAGAAGGATAATCCTCCTTACGCCACCCTAAGGATAGTCGAGTTCAAGAGACCAATGCGAGATAACATTGAGGCAGAAGATAGTACAAAGAATCCTATTGACCAATGTATTGACTATGTGTTAAAAATAAGAAATGGGAAGTCTATCGCTAAGAATGGTAGACCTATAACAATGTCAAAAGACATACCTGCATATTGCTATATAATATGCGATCTAACGCCTTCTATGCAGGCTGTATGTGACAAACATGACCTCAGAAAGACATACGATGGCCTAGGGTATTTTGGGTATAAAACTCAATTACAAATTTATTTTGAGGTTATTTCTTTTGATCAAATGCTTAATTCTGCAAATGAGCGAAATGCTGCATTCTTTAATAAATTAGGTATATCACACAATTAACACATAGAAACGAATGTATAATAAACGTTAAACATGTTAAATCTTCGATATATCTGAACATTCTACCATTCTCCAACATTACTTTTCTACCGTTTAATATATATTCATCTGTGTACCAGTACTTTATAAAAACGATGGCTGCACTGGGCTCACCAGCATAGAGTGTGATGAAAGAAACGCTTATTATAAGACCATTGAAGGAGTTCTGTTTGACAAGAATATCAAAAAGCTTCTACAAATTCCAGATAGGAAGTTTGCAGACGTATATAAAATACCTAATGGTATAGAAGAACTTGGGGCAGATTCAGTTAATTGTCGCAATATAAAGCAGATTCATATTCCTTCTACTGTTTGTTCCATCGATGAAGATGCTGTTCAAGCAGGTAAGATACAAGAAATGTATATCTACCACGAACACCCTGAAGAAATCCGATTTGAGATAGAAGAGAGAACAGTTGAGCAAACGAATTGTGTCTTGTATGTCCCAATAGGTACAGGATATGCGTATAGACATCATCCGTTCTTTGGGAAGCACTTCAAGGAGGTGATACCCATCAAAATGCCGACATACGACGAGGAGCCCGATTAAGGCTCCTCGTTTGTTTGTTCCGGCTCAGCGAAGAGGGTGTCCTCCTCGAGGTCGGCCTCTTCCCATTCGATGTCCTCGATGTCGATGGTTTCCTTGCGGTACTTTTGCTGATGTGGTGGATGTCTGGTTTTTCCCCTGATTTTGTTGTATTTGCACATTTTGATAGTGCTTTTGTACGTTTTGAAAGACGAATTGTACTTTATGTGAGCTTGTATGTGCTTAATTTGTGATAATTTTGCAGATGAAAAAATCGCGAGAAAAAATAAAAAGGAAATAACATTGACAAACAAATATATATAAAATGAAAAAACATCTTATTATGGCCCTCATGGCGGCCTTTGCTGCATTTACTTTCTGCAGCTGTGGTGATGACGAAGTCGAAAAACCCCAAACGAACGAGACATCAATCGTCGGAGAGTGGTCGGGAATCAGACCTGGTGAGGAGTTGACAGCATCATCTGATGTGTACATTCACTTCAATTTCAAGAAAAATGGAACCTACGAGGAGATTATGCCAGCTTGGGGTGAAAAGGATCTTGGCAAGTACACCATTTCAGGCAATGTGATTACTTTCGTACTTACTTCTATCAGGGCAATTGGTGATGATTCTGCCGATGGCGATTTGTCATTCTATGACAAATATGGTTGCTACTATGATAGCGAGACTGATACATACTACAAAGATCCCCTTGCTCAGTTCAAGAAGGGATGGCCTGGCAGAGTAAACTTTAGTGCCAAGTACACTTTCGACAAAAATGGTAATCTGCATTTGGAACCAATTTCAGGCGAGGGCGCAGGTATGGGTCTTGAACTTGTGTACCACAACAACCCTGGCTACAAGCCTCATCACGGAGCAGAGTAGATTTGAACAAAAAGAATGTTTATCCGCTTGTCAGGCCTAAACATTCATAAAAGACATGAGGCTTCCGCATCATCATGATTCGGAGGCCTTATGTGTTATTATGTTTAACCTCTCTAAGTATTATGTTTAGCCCCCCTAAGTATTATGTTTAGCCCCCCTAAGTATTATGTTTAGCATCCCTAAGTATTATCTTTATACGTTGTAAGTAAAGTGATCGTGCAGATTTCTTTGTGATGCGTATTACATAGTGGTGTCAACGAGCTCTCCCTCGTAGCCTATGCTGTCGGCATTACTGGGAGTGAGGCGTATGCTGCACCGGCCATTGGGATAGACGGTGAGGTTGAATTGATAGGTTACCATATTTTTTCGACAAACGAAGGCGATGTTGGTTTTGCCTTTTTTTCCTTTAGCCGACTTGAATGCCAGAAGTGGACGTTCGAAAGTAAGGCCGCTGTTGTCGAACTCAGGTGTTTGTACTTGTCCCATGTAAGGTAGGTAGCAGAATACAGAGTCGTTGTGCACATCGACGGAATAGCCAGAAGAAAGCATACGTGACTGGTAGCGAAGGGGGAGCATCTCCCAGACATCAACTTTAAAGGCGATGGGTTCTTCTGTTTGTTCTGCTTGCTGGGCAGCCACATCAGAGATGCCCAACCAGGAAAGTAGCATGATGATAGGAAGTATGGCAGTTTTCTTCATGAGGCTATGTTCTTTTAGTTGTTTTTGTGGAGATGAGTCTTTCGTCAACGAATCTGTTAGAATAAAAGGAGGGTGTACCCAACTGTCCGAAGACTTTTGGTACACCCTCAAGCTGTATGTGTGTTCTCTTGCAGATGTATGCCTGCAATGAGATACATTTACTTGCAAAGAGTCTGTGTGTCGAGTGCAATCATCAGTTCCTCGTCGGTGGGGATGCAGCAAACGGTAACCTTGCTGTCGTCTGCACTAAGGATGGCCTCGGTAGCACGGCAAGCGCGGTTCTTTGTCTCGTCCATCTTCACACCCATGAACTCCAAGCCCTCGGTAGCGCCTTCGCGTACCTGCCACTGGTTCTCGCCTGCACCGCCAGTGAAGAGGATGATGTCCACACCACCCATAGCGGCAGCATACTCACCGATGTACTTCTTGATGCGGTAGGTGTACATGTCTTTAGCCAGACGAGCCTTGTCGTTGCCAGCCTCAATGCCAGCCAGGATGTCGCGGAAGTCGCTTGAAGCCTGACTGATGCCAGCCAAACCACTCTTCTTGTTCAGCAGGTTGCTGATGCCCTTGGTGTCAAGGTTGAGTTTGTCCATCAGGAAGGTTACGGCGCCAGCGTCGATGTCACCCGAGCGGGTACCCATGATAAGACCTTCAAGGGGAGTGAGGCCCATTGAGGTGTCCACGCACTTGCCATCCTTCACGGCAGCGATAGAAGCACCATTACCAATGTGGCAGGTAATGATCTTCTTTCCCTCGGGCTTCACACCAAGGAACTCGCATACACGCTGTGAAACATAGCGGTGGCTGGTGCCGTGGAAGCCATAGCGACGCACGCCATACTGCTCATAGAGCTCGTAGGGGAGGGCATACATATAGGCATAGTCGGGCATGGTCTGATGGAAAGCGGTGTCGAACACACCTACCTGAGGCAGGTTGGGCAACAATTCGCTCACAGCATTTACGCCCTTGATGTTGGCAGGGTTGTGCAGAGGAGCCAAGTCATTGCAGGCGGTGAAAGCTTCCATTACCTCGGGGGTAAGGAGTACGCTCTTGTTGAACTTCTCTCCACCATGCACCATGCGGTGACCCACAGCATCAAGTTCCTCAAGGCTCTTCATCACGGCATATTCGCCTGTGGTGAGTACCTCAAAGATCCACTTCACACCAGCGGTGTGCTCCTCAATGGGGCGCTCCATCTTGTGCTTCTCGCCATTGAGCTTGACGTTGATAAACGAATCGGGCAGACCAATCTTCTCGATACCACCACTGGTGATGACACTCTGGTCATCCATGTTGTACAATGCGTACTTTATTGATGAACTTCCGCAGTTCAATACTAGGATTTTCATATAAATAAATAAAGACTCTCCCCCCGCCCTCCCTCTAGGGAGGGGGCTGCATATCCTCTGGGGGGAGTGATGCAGATAGTTGATATTTTAAGAAGACTCTCCTCTCTATAGGAAAGGGCTGCATATCCTCTAGGGGGAGTGATGCAGATAGTTGATATTTTAAAAAGACTCTCCTCTTCGCCTTCTACTTTTGTACGTTGACGAAAAGTCTAGGGAGGGAGCTGCATATCCTTATAGGGGATAAAATGCAGATGGTTAATGAAGGCTTTCCCCCCGCCTCCCTTCGGTCGGGTGCTTCATCCTGCTTTCAGCAGTATTGCAGCTCCCTCCCTAGAGGGAGGGCGGGGGGAGAGTCTTCTATTTAGCATCCATTGCTTGGCATGCCGTAATAGCCACCATCTTGTAGATGTCGTCAACTGAGCAACCACGTGAGAGGTCGTTGACAGGACGGGCAATACCCTGAAGGATGGGACCAATGGCATCGGCGCCAGCCAGGCGCTGAACGAGCTTGTAACCGATGTTGCCCACTTCGAGGCAGGGGAATACGAGGACGTTGGCATGACCAGCGATGTCTGAACCGGGAGCCTTCTTCTCACCTACGGAAGGAACCAAGGCAGCATCGGCCTGCAACTCACCATCAATCTTCAGTTCGGGAGCCATCTCCTTAGCCAACTTGGTAGCCTCAACCACCTTATCGACTACCTCATGCTTAGCGCTGCCCTTGGTTGAGAAGCTCAGCATAGCCACGCGGGGATCGGTGAAACCTGCCACGCTCTTGGCGGTTTGTGCGGTACATACGGCAATCTGTGCCAACTGGTTGGCATCGGGCATGGGGGTGACGGCTACGTCGCCAACCACGAGGATACCGTTCTCGCCGTATTCGGGCTTGTCGGTAATCATCAGCATGGCACCACTCACACAGCTGATGCCGGGAGCGCACTTGATAATCTGCAAGGCAGGGCGCAAGGTGTCGCCAGTGGTAGAAAGCGCACCGCTAATCTGTCCGTCAGCATCACCACTCTTGATGATGAGGCATCCGAAATAAAGGGGATCCAACACCTGCTCACGAGCCTTCTCAATGGTCATACCTTTCTTTTGGCGAAGCTGGAAGAGCAACTGAGCGTACTCCTCAGTCTTCTCGCTGGTAGCAGGGTCAATGATGGTGCAATCTTTTACATGGCTGAGTCCGAGTTTGTCGGCCAGAGTCAGAATCTCTTCACGATTACCGATAAGGATAATCTCTGCCAGTCCATCGGCCTGTGCCTGGTCGGCAGCCTTGATGGTTCGCTCCTCCAGGCTCTCAGGCAGCACGATGCGCTGCTTGTTGCTCTGAGCGCGAGCGATGATTTGTTGCATTAATGTCATAATTCTAAAATTTATATTGTTTCTTTCGATGGATCGTTTTTTTCATTTTTCGAAAACTCGATTTTTCGATTTTTCGATGTCTCGATGATTCACTTTTCGTTTTTTACTATTCACTAGCGGCGCTTGCGCCGCGATTAGAACCCTCCTTGCATCAGCATCTCCTCCAGTTCCTCGCTGGTGACATGCGTCTTGAACTTGCTTCGGTAGGCTGCGGTGATGCCTCCTGTCTCCTCGCTGACCACGATGCTGAGGGCATCAGTCTCGTTGCTCGTTCCCTTTGCTGCACGGTGGCGCAGACCGAACTCCTTGGGAATATCCACATCGTGCGAGGTGGGCATGATGCAAGCCGCGGCCATGATGCGACCTTCCTTGACAATCATCGCACCATCGTGCAGGGGACTGTTCTTGAAGAAGATGTTCTCGATGAGGCGTTGGCTTACGCGTGCGTCAATGGCCTCGCCTGTATCGATGAAGTCGCCCAGGGGCAGACTGTTCTGCAATACGATGAGAGCTCCCACCTTCTGCTTGGACATGTTGAGGCATGCCATCACAATGGGGTAGATGTCCTCACGACGGTGGCGGTATTCACCTTGCTTCTTGCGGTCGGAATGGAGATAGCGTATCAGGCGCCCCATTCGGTTGTGCGTGCCCAGCTCGTAGAAGAACTTGCGAATCTCGGATTGGAACAGCACGATAAGGGCAATGGCACCCACATTGATCAACTGGTCGAGGATGCTACCCAACAACTTCATCTCAAGAATCTTGGAGATAACAATCCAGAAGGTGATGAAGATAAGTACACCTGAGAATACGCGCACAGAACGAGTCTCTCGCATTACCCGGTAAAAGTAAAACAAGATAACTGCCGTGAGCAGTATGTCAATGGCGTCTTTTATGTTGAAGGTATAGAACATCTGCCTGTGTACTTATTGTTTTATGAGCTGCATGATGCGAACTGCCTCGACAGCCTGCTTGACATCGTGAACGCGCAGGATGTGCGCCCCTTGCATCAATGAGATGGTGTGCAGCACGGTGGTGCCATTGAGGGCCTCTTCGGGTGTGCCACCCAGCAGACGGTAAATCATGGACTTTCGTGACACTCCTACCAGTAGGGGTAAGCCCAACTGGAGCAAGGCGTGCTGGTTGCGCAGCAACTCATAGTTCTGCTCCAATGTCTTGGCAAATCCGTAACCTGGGTCAAGGATGATGTCGTTGACACCCATCTCGTGCAACTGGTCAACCTTCTCCCCTAGATACTGCATCACCTCGCTGGTGATGTCGTGGTAGCGTGGGTCGTCCTGCATGTTCTGAGGGGTGCCCTTCATGTGCATCAGGATGTAGGGCACGTTGAGGCGTGCCACCGTGGGGAACATGTCGGGGTCGAGTTCGCCCCCCGAGATGTCGTTGATGATGTCGGCCCCATACTCCAGGATGCAACGCTCTGCCACCTTGGCACGGAAGGTGTCCACGCTCACGATGGCATGGGGATGCTCTCGGCGGATGATGCGCAAGGCACGTGCCAGTCGTTCCATCTCCTCCTCGGGCGAGATATGGGTGGCTCCCGGACGGCTGCTGTAGGCTCCCAGGTCAATCATGTCGCCTCCTTCGAGCAGTATCTCGTTGGCACGTTGCACAATGGCCTCCTCTGTCTGCTTCCGACTTGCTGCATAGAACGAGTCGGGGGTAACGTTGAGGATTCCCATTACGCGAGGCTTGGCTAAGTTGAGAAGCTGCCCTTGAACATTGATGGTGTAGGAAACGGCCATGATTTTTCGGTTTAACGTTTTCTGCAAAGTTACGAAATATATGTTTATGTTAGTCAGAAAAACGGCAATAATTGTTTTTTTGATACACTAAAACGGAAAAAAGTGGCACTTTCGCGCGTACATTATGGGTTATTTTGTACATTTGTGTGCTAAATTCGTTTTTTGCTATGACTATCAATCAGATTTACGAGATATACAAAGCGCATCCTGTAGTGACGACCGACAATCGCCAATGTGAGCAGGGTGCCATGTTTTTTGCCTTGAAAGGGGCTTCGTTCGACGGCAACCAGTTTGCTGCCTCTGCCCTTGAGGCTGGTTGTGCCTACGCTGTGGTGGACGAGAAGGAGTATGCACCCGAGGGGGATGCACGTTACATCCTGGTGGACGATGTGCTCTCGACGTTGCAGCAGCTTGCCCAGTACCATCGTCAGCAGTTGACCATCCCTGTGCTGCAGATAACGGGCACAAATGGCAAGACCACCACGAAGGAGTTGGTGAGTGCTGTGCTGAGCCGTAAGTATAGCACCCTCTTCACGCAGGGCAATCTGAACAACCATATTGGCGTGCCACGTACGTTGCTTCGCATCCGTCCTGAGCATGAGATTGCCGTGATTGAGACGGGTGCCAACCATCCTGGCGAGATTGATTTCCTGTGCGGAATGGTACAGGCTGATTACGGACTCATCACCAATGTGGGACGTGCCCACTTGGAGGGATTTGGCTCGTTTGAGGGCGTGAAGAAGACGAAGGGCGAACTGTATGACGACCTGGCCAAGCGTGGCAAGATGGTCTTCCTCAATGCCTTCGATGATGACCTGATGGCAATGGTAGAAAAGGCCTTTGGCAAGATTGACGCCATCTCATTGGCAAGCCATGAGTGCGAAAACGTGATGCCTTATGTCGAGGGTCGTGTGGAGGACTGCTCCTCATTCCTGCGCATCCAATGGCGCAAGGAGGTGGACATGCCTTGGCATACCGTGCAGACACATCTGGTGGGTGCCTACAACATAGCCAATATCCGTGCTGCCATCACCGTGGGTTTGTATTTCGGTGTGGATGAGGCCGACATCAATCAGGCTATCGCCGATTATCAGCCTACCAACAGTCGCAGCGAGTTTCGTGAGACAGCCCACAACAAGCTTATCGTAGATGCCTATAATGCCAATCCCTCCTCGATGAATGCGGCGCTGACTAACTTCGCCATGATGAATGTTCCCCAGAAGATGGTCATCCTGGGTGATATGCGTGAGTTAGGTGCCAATAGTGAGCAGGAGCATCGCAGCATCATCGAACGCCTTGTCAAGGATGGTGTGGAACTGGCTTGGCTGGTAGGCGAGGAGTTCTGCAAAGTGGTGAAAGTGAATCCTCAGCCAAGTGCTGAATCCACGGATGGTGTGCAGATACGCACCTTTGCCCACGTGGATGAGGTGAAGGCAGAACTGCAAGCTCATCTAATAAGCGGACGTACCATCCTCATCAAGGGCAGTAATGGAACGAAGCTGTTCCAGTTGCCTGAGTTGTTGTAGAAGGGATGGATAATCCTTCCTAACCTGTATTATTCATGGGAGTTATGCTCTAAGTGAATATTGTAATCGAAAAATACTTAACTGAAAATACTAAGAGTAATGAACAAAACTAAACTGACCAAACTTGCCTGGGCATTGGCTACAGCCTTTGCCTTTACCCCCATGCAGGCTCAGCGCACCACCGATCGTCTGGATCGTGGTTTGATTGCTATGAAATCGGGCACAGGTGTTTACTTGAGCTGGCGCATTCAGGCTGCCGAGTATTATGATGTGACCTACAATGTGTACCGTGATGGAACGAAACTTAATGATGAACCTCTCAGTGTGTCCAACTACACCGATAAGTCGGGCACCAGCGCCAGCACCTATACCGTCAAGGCTGTGGTGCGTGGTGTGGAGCAGGATGCCTGTAAGCCCGTTAGTGTGTGGGGCAACAGCTACAAGGAAATTAAGCTGACTCACGAAGGCATTGCGAGTAAGCTCATCCCCAACGATGCTTGCTGTGCCGATGTGGACGGAGACGGTGAGTTGGAGATCTTGATGAAGTTCGACAACGACAGCGAGATGGCCCAGTCGTACCCCAAGGCCGGTCCTACCGTAGGGGGTAAGGTGACAGGTGAGTATAGCATCTTCGAGATTCTGAAGATGGACGGTAAGCGTCTGTGGTGGGTAAACTGTGGTCCCAACATGGGCGATTTCCAGAACAATGAGCAGAACATCGTGGGTTATGACTGGGACCAGAACGGCAAGGCCGAGGTCATTATGCGCCTTGAGGAAGGTTCCAGCATACACATGGCCGACGGAACGGTTTATACCATTGGTGCCAACGGCAAGAATGGTGGTTCGTGGACCAATTACCGTGGAGCCACAGGTGGTGGCACCAACTGGTTCATGTGCGTGGGTAAGGAGTTCCTTGTCTATTGTGATGGTGAGACGGGTAACGTGCTCGACATCATCGATTTTCCCTTGGCACGTCTTGAGCCAGGCGAGACCGATCTGAATAAGGCTTGGGGCGACGGTTACGGTCATCGTGCCAGCAAATTCTTCTTTGGTGCTCCTTATCTGGACGGCCGCAAGCCCAGCATCTTCTTGGCTCGTGGTATCTATACACGTCACAAGATGGCTGCATACGATGTGGATCCCGCTACCCACAAACTTTCATTGCGTTGGAAGTGGTACAACAATACGGGTGGCCCATGGAAGGGACAAGGCTATCATAACTACTCCATTGCCGATGTCGATTGGGACGGACGTGACGAGATTGTCTTCGGTTCTATGGTAATCGACGATAATGGTAAGGGACTCTCTACCGCAGGTCTGGGTCATGGCGATGCCCAGCATTGTGGCGACCTCAACCCTTACGTGCATGGTCAGGAGCAGTTCTGTTGTAATGAGGACGAGCAGGGCTTCAACTATCGTGACGCTACAACCAGCAAGATCTACGCACAGACCCTCCATGTAGGTAAGGACGTGGGTCGTGCCATGGCAGGCAACTTCACCGAGTCCTTCCCCGGTGGCCTCGGTACGGCATGGGGTACTATCAGTACCGTCACCAATGGTGAGGTAAGCGGTTTGGGCGCAACTGGCGTCAATAGCAACATGCGTATCTATTGGGATGGTGACTTGGTTTCTGAGACCTTCAATGGTGAGAAGACCAACGACTCGCCCGGTGTGGTGGCTAAGTATGGCAGTTGGACGCCCATCTACACTTGTGACGGCTCGCTCACCAACAACTACACCAAGGCTACTCCTTGCTATCAGGGCGACATCCTGGGTGACTGGCGTGAGGAAATCATTATGCGTACCACCGACAACAACATCCGCATCTATTCTACGCCTACCAGCACTACCTACCGCATACCCACTCTGTGGGCCGACCATCAGTATCGCAATGCCATGGTATGGCAGATGTGTGGCTACAACCAGCCCCCTCATCCCAGTTTCTTCCTGGGCAAGCTCGAAGGCATTACCCAGGCACCTCCTCCATTGACCATGGACGGACGTGAAGAGGTTAAGGACGGTGGTACCATTGCTACTTCGCTCAATGGCAAGGATGTCATTGTATGCGAGACCAGCAACTCTGCCGTCACCCTTCAGGATGGCGCACAGCCCAACTTGCTCATCTTCAACGTGCCTACGTGGGTGCAGGGTAGTGCACCAAGCGAGTGCAGCACCAAGAATACCAAGATTACCTACACCACCTATACCTGCACCGTTACGGGTGGTGGTATGGCAGGCGATGGCCGATTGGTAAAGCAGGGCGACGGTATCTTGGAACTCCCCAAGACCGCCTTCAAGCATACTGGCAATACCGATATCTGGGCTGGTGTGCTGAACTTCGATGGTACACTCAAGGAGTCAGACCTCTGGCTTAACCGTTTTGCCGAACTCAACAGCAATGGTGGCGAGTTCAAGAGCATCAAGGCAGACTATGCCAGCATCATTCGTCCTGGAGGCGAGGATAGCAAGGGCACCATCACTACGGGCGAGCTCAATCTCGGCTTCGGTTCGCGCATCATCGTGGATCTATATGCTGACGATATTACTGCCGACCAGGTCAATACTGGCAATCTCAAAATAGAGGCCAAGACAAGTTCTGCATGGGTGAATGCTGGTCCCACTTACCTTTCACCCGTCATCCAGGTCGTAGGTCATCTCAAGACAGGTGAGAAGACCATGACTCCCGGCAAGTACGTCATCGGTACGATATCGGGAGAGGTGACTGGTAAGCTTGAGAACATCGTGATCGAGGGACTTGAGACCAGTAAGAAGGTGCTCAGCATCGAGGATGGCAAGCTTATTCTCGAAATCGTGGGTATGCGTGATGCTGGTACCGTGTTCTGGTCGGGTGCCATCAGCAACAAGTGGGATCTTGGCGACAGCGAGAGTTTCAAGATTGACAACGATGCCACTGTCTTCGTCTCGGGTGACAACGTCATCTTTAACGACGACGCTGCCAACATGACTGTCAATGTCCAGGGTAGCGTCATTCCTAAGACCATCACCGTTGACAATACCGGAGCCTATACCTTCCAGGGTACAGGTGGCATTGATGGTACTGCGAAGTTCGTGAAGGAAGGTACGGGCAAGGTAACTATGACCAACAACAACCTTTACACTGGTGGTAACACCCTCAGCGGTGGTGTCACCATCGTATCGCAACTCAGCAATGCCATTACCGAGACAGGTAATCTGGGCGGTGTGACTGGAGCGGGTAAGTTCGTCATGCAGAACGGAGCTGAGCTGAACAGCACAGCCAATGTGGAGACCACCTCGCCCATTACCATCAAGACCACCGAGGGTGGTGTCATCAACAATGCTGCCGACTTCAAGATGGCAGCCTCGCTCAGTGGTACGCTGCTCACCAAGAAGGGTGCCGGTTCACTCTTCCTTTTGGCTAACAACTCAGCCCTTACCAAGATTAACCTTACTCAGGGTGGCCTGGCCATTGGTGGTGGTGCCTCACCCAAGGCTATCGAGGTTACCGGTAACAGTACCATCTGGGACGATGGTACCAATACTGACGTGCCCATCAGCATTGCCAAGGGAAAGACCTGTACATGGCAGCTCAGCTATACCTATTATACGGCTTACAGCAACAAGCTCTCTGGTGAGGGAATCGTCAACATTGTGCCTCGCAATACCGTCAACCGTGTGCGCATCCTTGGTGACTGGAGCAACTTCTCTGGAACCATCAAGCATACCACAAAGGTGTGGTTGCCTCTCGATATGAGCATTGGTGCACCCCATGCCACCCTCGACATTGCTGCAGATTGTGGTGTGGCCAATGTACCTGGCCGTACGTGGGCCATTGGTGCCGTGACGGGTAAGGGCGATCTTACCAACTCGGGTTGTGACTTCAAGAGCTCTGCCAACGTGACGGGTACAGCCACCTATAACATTGGTAACAGCGACGACAACAACTTTACCTTTGAGGGAACCTTTACTGAGCGCGACGGAAGCCGTCAGACTTCTATCAACAAGGTGGGAACGTGTAAGATGACCTTCAAGGGTAGCGGTTCGTTCTCGGGTGCTTGTAAGGTCAATGCCGGTGAACTCTGCCTCAACTCGTCATCTACCTCTGCTGCCATGCTTGGCACCGGTGCCCTTACCGTAGCCAAAGGTGCCATCCTCTCAGGCAAGGGCTTGCTCAATAACAGCAGTGTTACCGTGGCTGCAGGTGCTACCTTGCGTAGCGGCATCACCGAGAGCAATGCACAAGGCAACTTGCAGTTCTCCGACAAGGCTGTTACGGTGAATGGCTTGATGCAGACTTGCGTGTCTGGAAAGAATGTGTTCGGCAAGTTTAGTGGCATTGGCACATTGAAGCTTTCGGGTACCTTGAAGGTCATCGTGAAGGAGAGTGCCGAACTGGAAGATGGCACAGAGTTGAAGATTATCTCGGCCAAGAAGATTACGCTTGGCAACGATCTTGTTCTCGACCTCGATCCTGCCTATGAGTGGGACACCACCCGCCTGGAGGAAGGTGTACTCGTAGTTGCTGGTAAGGTGGATGCTATCCGCGACATCAATGCCTCTGGTTTGGAGAACAGCAACATCTACACCCTTGATGGCGTGAAGGTGAACGGCCGTCCCACCCAGCGTGGCATCTACATCATCAATGGTGTGAAGACAGCGGTGAAGTAAAGCCCCACCCCGGCCCTCCCCCGAGGGGGGCAAGAGGGGAGAGCCCAATACAGATAAGGGACTTCAAGAAAAGAGGCCGACTTGCAATCTTTCGAGGTTGTAGGTAGGCCTTTTGAATCTTTTGGCCGATGTCAAAAGTCCGTTAACTATCATTAAACTGGAGCGAAAGTTGAATAATTGACAAGCTTCCTAAGAGCCCCCCATTGCCCGATGTGTCTTTTGTGATTTTGTAGGAAAGAATTTGGAGGTTTCAAGATAAAGTGCTACTTTTGCAAAAAGTATTGCTATAGACAAAGCTATTCACGAAAAATGAAACGCATATTTTGTTTTGTTATTTGCCTATTATCGTTAATCCCGTTAATGGCTGATACATTCCTTAATGTATGCCAAAAGGATGGAACGATTGTCAAATATGCATTTGCTGATAAGCCAGTATTGGTCTATTCGGGAGCAAATGTTGTGATTTCAACGGATATTGTTAGTGTGGAATATCCAGTCAAGGAACTTTCAAAAATTACATTTGAAGAAATTCAGACAGCAATTGATGAAGTCAACGATAGTCAGAATGACGAAGGTCAAAGTGTTGTTTATGATATTAGGGGACGCGTTGTTGCTACCTTTAGTAATCGCGGCTATGTCAGCTTGAATAGTTTTCCACGTGGAACTTATATAGTTAAGAACAATTCTACAATCTATAAAATATATAAGAAATGAAACAATTGATATTTTTATTATTGGCGTTATTTGCAACTGATAACCCGAATTGTTTCGCCCAAAAAATTGTAATTAATCTTTTTGATGGAAATGTGACAGAATATAAAGCGTCTGATGTGAAAAGTATTGAATTTATTGATGAAGATGATTCAAATACGCCAGGGACAGATGATACTCAGCATTCTGCTGTCGAGGAATACAGTTCTCTGCAAACACTTTTGTTTTATATGATTGCAGACAACTCCTTGTCAGGATTCATAGCCAGCGACCTCGATGAGGCTTGTCAGGGATACCTGAAGGCGCCAGGCAACATGAACCTCTTGGTATACATAGACAACCATGCCAACAATGATGGGCTGCCGGTGCTGATGAATGTGAGACGCAACGAGAAGCGAGACACGCTGATATGCGACACACTGCGCACATGGAGCTCAGACCACAACTCGGCAGACCCGGCGATGATGTCACAGGTCATCAAGGAAGCTTTCTCCGGAGTCTTTGATACCCCTGTAAAGGGTATTGTGTTGTCGAGTCATGGTTTTGCATGGACGCCATCAAAACATTACGAAGCCGTCAGGGCTCGCAATAAAGCAACTTTAGCTACCCCAGAACTACAATGGCTCGGGCAGGACACAAAACCAAAGGAAAACTTCATGGAACTGTGGGACCTGCACGATGGACTGAAAAACAGCGGCGTGGAACTGACACACATAATGTTCGATGCCTGCTTTATGAGTAATGCCGAGACAGCCTACGAATTGCGTGACTGTGCCCAATACCTGGTAGCTTCGGCATGCGAGATTCCAGGCGATGGATATAACTATATCAAAGTAATGCCAGAACTGAGCGAGGTGACTGGTAGGGACGACTTGCAGAACGCGCTGTGCAAAGTGATAGACTGCTATGGCGAGGAATACAACGACGACGGACCGGCATGTGCAGAATTGTGTCTGACTGACCTGACGTACATGGACGAGATTGCTGCAGCCTACAAGAAACTGCGCACAGGCAAGACTCTGGACGTGAATGAGGTCATAAGCTACGACAGCCTATCGACATCGGGCAAACCACTGGCAAAGATGCAGAGCTACGGACGTATGTACTACCTGATTAACAATTATTATGATTACTTCGACCTTGCCGAATGTGCAAGCAAGCTTGGCGATGATGGAACATTGTCGGCCTTGCTTAAGAAGGCTGTGATTCGAGAGTTCCACGCGTCAATGTTCAGCCCGGTCCCGATGACCCAAGCAACAACAGGACGTATAAAAGGGAGAGATACCGAGGCATTCCCATTCACCTCATGCTGTGGAATCAGCGTCAGTCTGCCAGAGATGTTTGAAGTAGCAGATCGTTATAAGGAGTTTGGTTCTACTTCTCGTCCATCACTGCAAAAGATGCAGAGTGCGTATGCCAGGACCCAATGGAGTAAATTTATGGAACAGCAAACATCGGATTAAAGGACAAATTCTTCTCGCTTTGGCTTGCTCAGAGTTTCTCGTGATTCTGACCGTTCTTGACCATTTCCTTGGCGCGAGCACGGTCGGGTTTGCCTGAAGACTTAGATGAGCAAAGCACATTCTTACACACTTTTTGGGGACTATTACGTAAAATACGTAACGCAATATGCGTAATAATTGGGAAATAATGTGTATCTTTGCGGTGTGAACCTAAAATACAAGATGTGAATATGGTCAAAAATCCTTTTGTTACAGTTGGTTACGAGGGTGCAGAATATTTCTGCGACCGAGTGGAAGAAACAGAGAAACTGACGAAGTTGTTACGTAATGGCAACAATGTGCTTCTTATGTCGCCTCGTCGTCTGGGCAAAACAGGCCTGTTGTACCATTGCTTTGCGCAAGACCGTATAGCGACCGACTACAATACCTTTGTGATAGACATCTATTCCACCAAGAATATTGATGACCTGACTATAATGATGGGACGCAGCATCTTAAACGCACTCAAGACACGAGGCCGGAAAGCATTGGAGCATTTCCTCAATGTTGTCTCGTCGCTGCGCTCGGGCATCACCTTCGATCTCCTTGGCAATCCTACGTGGAATGTTGAGGTGGGTTCGTTGAAGTCGCCGTCCTTTACACTCGAGCAGATATTCAGTTATCTGGAATCCTCTGAGAAACCCTGTATTGTGGCTATTGATGAGTTTCAGCAAATCATGTACTACCCGGAAAAGAATGTAGAGGCAACTCTTCGCACATACATCCAAAGATGCCGTAATGCAGTCTTCGTGTTCTCTGGTTCCGAACGACACCTGCTCTCCGAGATGTTCAGTTCGCCAGCACGCCCATTCTATGCATCAACCTCGACCATGGCACTCGATTGCATCGACAAAAGCAAGTATCAAGAATTTGCTTCCAATCTGTTTGAGCAAGGTGGCAAGCATCTTGACGCTACTGTCGCACTAACCGTCTATGAACGTTTTGAGGGCATAACCTGGTTTGTGCAGAAGGTGATGAACTACCTCTATGCCGAAACCGAGGTGGGTGCTGTTTGTGATGTACAGATGATTGACATAGCCGTGCAAGAGATAGTCAAAGATAACAGCCTAATCTACGCCGACTTGCTCTACCAACTTACCCCCCGACAGAAGGAACTTCTGTTGGCAATCAATAAGGAAGGCAAGGCTACTTCCATCACGGGTAGTAAATTCATCAAGCGTTACCATCTGCCATCACCCAGCACGATACAAACTGCCATCAAGGCATTGATAGATAAGCAGCTTGTAACACATACACAAGGCATATACGAGGTTTACGACAAATTCTTCTCGCTTTGGCTTGCTCAGAGTTTCTCGTGATTCTGACCGTTCTTGGCCATTTCCTTGGCGCGAGCACGGTCGGGTTTGCCTGTGGCGGTGCGGGGTAGGGCATCAACCTGAATGATGCGCTTAGGCATCCAATAAGGGTTTGGAATGATGATACGGAGTTGTTGCTCGTCGAGGGGGTGGGTGGTAAGATAGACAACTATCTCGCCGAACTTGGCATGTGGGGTTGAGGTGACTTGTATCGTGTCTCCAAAGACGGGACGCAGACAGGCTTCCACCTCTTCTATCTGTATCTTGATGCCACCCGAACAGATGACGTTGTCCGAACGCCCAATGATGCGGAAATGGCACCTCCCATTGCATTTTGTCCGTTGACAAAAGCCTCCCAAAGGGGAGGAGAGCACAGAGGGTGTGAACGCCTCTTCTCTGAACTCCACGATGTCGTGGGTGTAGAGTCTGTTGGGATTCAGAGCCGGTGCATCGATGACGAGGCAGTTGTTTTCGTCCTTGTCGATGGTGATGCCTGGCAATGGGGTGAACCATGGTTCGTTGATGGGTCTTAGGGCGATGTGCGAGAGGGTTTCCGTCATGCCGTAGCTGTGCCAGATGTGGTTGGGCAGGGTGTGTAGCTCAGCCTCCAGCGCGGCATCGAGGGCACCACCGCCGATGATGACGTGACGAATCTCGCTGAACAGTTTGCGCTCCCGTTCCACCTTGAGCGTCTCGTACACCTGTGACGGCACCATGGCAGCAAAGGTAGGTGCCAGGGTGAGGTCCTTGAGTGGGTGGTTGGAAGGCTCCACGCTGATGAGGCGCATGCCCGTCTCTTCGCTTCTCACCACCATCATCATACCGGCAATATAGCGCAAGGGCATGCAGAGCAAAGCCGTGTCGCCTTGCTGCAGGTTCAGATAACGGCATGTCATGCGTGCCGAAGCCCTCATGCGTTCCTTTTCCACTTCTATGGCTTTGGGAACGCCCGTACTACCACTGGTGTGAACCGTGAGGGTAGTACGGGCGCTATGCCATTCACGAAGAAAGTCTTCGATTTCTTTGTTCATGTGTCTATTTCTGTTCAGCAGGAGAGGCAGTCTCCTCAACGGGCACCTTGCTGTCTTTTACCAGTCGGATGTAGTAGAGCCCGGGGTTGGGAGTGCTCTCTGATGCTACGATGCGAACGATGTATTTGCTGACGGGCTTACCCTTCTCATCGAATGCCAGCTTGCCAAGAGGCAATTCCAGGTTGAAGAAGTTCTTTCCATCGGCTTTCTCGATACGGCGAGGCATGGTGTAGTCCTTCAGCAGCACGTCGTTGACGTAGATCTTGCACTTGCGACCTCTGTCATCGCCTTGGTAGCGAAGCATCAGGGCCAGATCCTTGCTGTTGCTTACCGTGTCGGTCAACTCAATCTGCATCCATCCGTTGGCCTTGGTGTCGCGATAGTCCTCCTCCTTGTACGAACCCTTTCCAGAGTCGGATGAGAAGGTCACTACGCCAGCCTCCGACTGCTGCTTGCCCATGTCAACCAAGTCCACCGTACGCTCGTCAATGAGTTTCTTCTCGCGTTCTGCCTGCACCCAGGTGCTGTTCTGCAGACCCTCCAGGGTTGTCTGGTAGAAGTAGTTGTTCACACGGCTGTGATGCAGTCTGAAGTAAGGCTCCAGGGTGAGGGTAGTCCATTTGTAGTCCTTGGCTCCCTCGTCGTTGCGATATACGTCGAGTATGAAGGTCAGAGGCTTAGACTTGAGGGGCGTGATGCGCTCCAGCACCTTGCTGCGGTCGCCGATGAGCATAGGCATGGTAGCCAGGTCGTATTTTGCTGTGTAGGCTCCGGGAGCATGGCCCATACGCTCACCCAATGCGTATTCGTGTGTCAGCTGGGCATATTCCAGATTGCCGAAGTCGGATGCTTTCTCTTTGGTGGTACGTGCACCCAAGAGGATGGGACCGTACTTGAAGGCGATGTAGTCCTTCATGTTGGGGCACTCCTCGTAGCGTAGTTCCATGGGCAGGCTTACCTCAATGATGTCGCCCTTCTTGAACGACTTGGTCAGCATGAAGTATTCGCCATTCTGGGTGCCCGATACGTTCTCGGGATTACCGTTGTACTTCACGGCAAAGCCTTTTGCCACCCATGAGGGACGGCGTATGGCCAGTGTGAACTTACCGCTCTTCTCAATGGTCAGCTTGGTGCCCTGCTCATAGGGGAAGTCGGTGGTCTGGGTCAGCGCAAAGGTCTTGTTCTTCAGCTTTGAGGCGGTGAAGAGGTTGACGTAGAGCACCTGAACCTTCTTGCCCTTTTCGTTGGTCATGATGTTGTGTGTGTAGATGAAGTGACCATACTTCTCATGGTTCTCCATACCAGTTCCCACGCAGCACCACATATCCTGGTCGGGCACGCTGTAGATGCGGTATGACTG
This sequence comes from Bacteroidaceae bacterium, assembly GCA_024401185.1. Lineage (GTDB taxonomy): Bacteria > Bacteroidota > Bacteroidia > Bacteroidales > Bacteroidaceae > Physcousia. The sequence goes on from JAKSLO010000017.1 coordinate 21,014, forward strand.
AGGACGCAAGGGTGTGAAATATACGTAGCCGCCCGTCTTGGGATCCTGTGTCGAGAGGATGTGGTTGTACATGGCTGCTTCGTAGAAGTCGGCATACTTGCCTTCGTGGAAGGTGTCAAACAGGTTCTCGGTCAGCTTCATCATGTTGTTGGTGTTGCAGCTCTCGGGACCATCCAGCTTGTCGATGTAGCGGTCGCAGTTGTCGGTACCCAGGAAGTGCTCCTCCACCGAGTTACCGCCAATGCAGACGGTGCGGTTGGTGGTCACGTCCGTCCAGAAGTTCTGGGCAGCCGTAAGGTAGTCGTTAGTGCCATCCTGCGATACCTGATGCACACGGATGAAGCCCACATACTTGGGCACCTGTGTGTTGGCATGCTTACCGCTCAGGAACTTGGTGTCCAGCGTTTGCATGCCATTCTTCATGCCCTGGTGACTGTAGCGCTTGGCACCCTCAAGGTACTTGCCGTCGCCAAACATAAGGTAGGCGTCGGCTATGGTCTCGTTCATGCCTCCGTGCTCTGTGTTCAGCACACCCTGCATGGCATTGTCGTCAACCTTGCTTATCACGTTGATGCTCCAGTCGCACATCTTGCGGAACATCTCCTTGGCTATGCTGGCACGCATGAAGTCCTTGCTGTCGTCGGTATAGATGGCAAGGTCGCGCAAACCAGCCAGAATCTTATGCTGGCAATAGAAGGGTACGGGCTTGGCACCTCTCCAGAAGCCATTTACGTCACCTTCGTACAGCTTTTTCCAATTGTCGTTCATGGGCTGACCACCGATGAAGCCGTACATGCCCGTCTCGTCGTTGTCGTAGGCATCCTGGCAGTCTTTCACCACCTTGATGATGTAGTCGATGCGTGCCAGGATCTGTGCCTTGGTGGTGGCATCGTTGCATGCCGAGTAGGCCAATGCCAATGCCGTCATGTAGTGACCGCCCACGTGACCGCTCAGGTCAAAGTCGGGCTTACCCCAGTTGGCATGGTTGGGGTGTTTCTCTTCCCACTTGTAGTAGCGGCTCTGTGTGTCGGTGGTGGCGCTCAGACCTGCCTGGCGCACAAAGGGGGTGAGCAGACGGTCCACATCATAGCTCATGAGGTGCTTGATGTTGAGGTCTTGTGCCGTCTTCAGGGGGCCTGCCAGCAGGGTTACCTCTTCCAGGTCGAAGTGCTGGGGGTACAGCTCACTCTGTGCCATAGCGCTGCCCGCCATGGCGAGTGCGGCAAATGTAGTTAGGATTGTTTTCTTCATCGAGAGGAAAGTTTTCTTTTTGTTGTCAGTATTTTGGTTAATTGTATTTGTTGTGCAAAGGTAGCATTTTTTTTTTGAAACACGCAAAGAAGATGCGTTTTTGTGCGCAACTCGGCACAATTCATAATTACTTTACTTCTTGATTACCTTGCTCGTGCTGCCGTCAGAGTAGCGTATGATGTTCACGCCACGCTGGGGCTGTGCCGAGGGCATGCCGTTCAAGTTGTAGTAGCCGGCTATCTTCTTGCTCTCGTGGTGAAGCTCTATGGCAGTCATGTCGCCTTCGGGCTCATCCATGTTGCCATTGAGCTGTGCTTCGCTCATAAAGCCGATGTAGCTGATGGTCACCTCCTGGCTGCTGTTGGTGGCGGTCAGTCCGAAGGTGGTGCTGGCGCTGTTGTACGAGGTGCTGAGTATCCAGGGATCGCTCTGGCAGTTGGCGTCGATGCCGCTCTTGCTGATGTCCCACACCAGCTGCGTACGGCCGTCGGCCAGTTTGCTGCTCTTGGTGGGGGCTACCGAACTGCCCTGGTTCTTGCCGTTAAGCCACCACACGTACGACTTGCCGCTTGTGCTGCTCAGGTTCGTGCCGCGTATGACGAGGTACTTCTGGTCGAGAGGCACTTCATAGTTGCCTGTTGCTCCGTATTTCAGACAGATGTTGTTGTTGCCGCTCTGCGTCATCGTGATGGTGTTCTTCTGCTTGTCCACCTTGATCTTGTCCTGGCTCAGTCTGCCTCCGTCACCGCTGTAAGCCCAGTCGGTGGCCTTGAACTTGTAGTATGCCTCGCCCACCTTGCTGTCCTTGACCAGACGTATGTAGTAAAGACCCGGATTGGGTGTGCTGGATGATGCCACGATGCGTACCACGTATCGGGTTACTGCATTGCCCTGTTCGTCGAACGCCAGTTTGCCGAGGGGCAACTCCAGTTGGTAGAAGTTCTTGCCGTCGGCCTTGTAGGCAGTAGTCGGCACCTTGTAGTCTTTCAGCAGCACGTCGTTGACGTATATCTTGCACATGCGTCCCTTGTCGTCGGCCTGATAGCGGAGCATCAGGGCAAGGTCCTTGGCATTGTCCATGGTGTCGGTCAGCACAATCTGCATCCATCCGTTCGCCTTGGTGTCGCGGTAGTCCTCGTCCTTGTACGTGCCCTTGCCCGAGTCGCTCGAATAGGTCACCACGCCAGCCTCCGACTGCTGCTTGCCCATGTCCACCTGGTCCACGGTGCGCTCCTCAATGGCCTTCTGCTCACGCTCCAGTTCGGCCCAGGTGCTCTTCATGTAGGTGTCGTAGGTGGCCTGGTAGAAGTAGTTGTTCACACGACTGTGGTGCAGACTGTAGTAGGGCTCCAGGGTGAGGGTGCTCCACGTGTAGCCTCCTGCCGTCTCCTCGGCACGGCTTACGTCGAGGGTGAAGGTCAAGGGCTTGCCTTCCACGGGGGTGATGCGTTCCAGCACCTTGGTGCGGTCGCCTATGAGCATGGGCATGGTGCTCAGGTCGTACTTGGCGGTGTAGGCACCTGGGGCATGGCCCATTCGCTCCCCCTGGGCATACTCGTGGTTCAGTTGCGCATAGGCCAGGTAGCCGGGGTCGGTGCTCTTCTGCTTGGTGGTGCGGGCACCCAAGAGGATGGGACCGTACTTGAAGGCGATGTAGTCCTTGAGCAGGGGGCATGGCTCGTAGCGTAGTTCCATGGGCAGACTCACCTCTATGACGTCGCCTTCCTTCCAGTCGCCCTTCACCATGGCATAGCCCTTGCTCGTGGTGTATTCTGCCTCGGCGCCGTTGACGCGAATGCTGAAGCCGCTACCCACCCAGGAGGGTTTGCGTATGGCCAGTGTGTACGACTGGCTCTTGTTGACGGTCAGCTTGGTGCCTTGCTCGTAGGGGAACTCCGTGGTCTGTGTCAGGGCAAAGGTCTCGTTCTTCAGGGTCGAAGCCGTAAACAGGTTTACATACAGCGTCTGCGTCTCGCCTTGTTCGTAATGGGTGTAGATGAAGTGGCCATACTTCTCGTGGTTCTCCATACCAGTTCCCACGCAGCACCACATGTCCTGGTTGACCTTGCTGTAGATGCGGTACGACTGTGGGCGCAAGGGGGTGAAATATACGTATCCGCCCGTCTTGGGGTCTTGGGTGGAGAGTATGTGGTTATACATGGCTGCCTCGTAGTAGTCGGCATACTTGCTGTCGTGATTGGTGTCGAAGAGGTCTTCGGTGAGCTTCAGCATGTTGTTGGTGTTGCAGCTTTCAGGCCCGTCCAGCTTGTCGATGTAGTTGTCTCCGTTGCTGGTGCCCAGGAAGTGCTCCTCCACCGAGTTACCGCCGATGCACACGGTACGGTTCTTGGTCACGTCGGTCCAGAAGTTCTGTGCTGCGGTGCGGAAGTTGTTCGTACTGGTCGATGAAACCTGGTTGACGCGGATGAAGCCGACGTATTTGGGCACCTGGGTATTGGCATGCTTGCCGCTCAGGAAGTTCTTGTCCAGCGTTTGCATGCCGTTCACCATGCCCATGTCGCTGTATCGCTTGGCAGCCTTGAGGTACTTGCTGTCGCCAAACATCTTGTAGGCGTCGGCCAGGGTCTCGTTCATGCCGCCGTGCTCGGTCCACAGCACGCGTTGCAGGGCGTCGTCGCTGAGCTTGGCCACCACGTTGATGCTCCAGTCGCACATCTTGCGGAACATCTCTCTGGCAATGCTGGCACGCATGAAGTCCTCGCTGTCCTCGGTATAGATGGCTATGTCGCGAAGTCCTGCCAGAATCTTGTGCTGGCAATAGAAGGGTACGGGCTTTGCGCCATTCCAGAATCCGTCCGTATCGCCTTTGTACAGCTTCTGCCAGTTGGCATTCATGGGCTGTCCGCCTACGAATCCGTACATGCCGGTCTTGTCCTCGTCATAGGCATCCTGGCAGTCCTTCACCACACCCACTATGTAGTCTATGCGCTCCAGTATCTTGGCCTTGGTGGTGGCGTTGTCGCAGGCTGCGTAGGCCAATGCCAGGGCAGTCATGTAGTGCCCGCCAATATGTCCGCTCAGGTCGAAGTCGGGACTTCCCCAGTTGGCATGGTTGGGGTGCTTGCTCTCCCACTTGTAGTATTTCGACTTGGTGTTGGTGGTGGCACCCAGTCCCGACTGGCGCACAAAGGGTGTGAGCAGACGGTCCACGTCGTAGCTCATGAGGTGCTTGATGTTGAGGTCTTGTGCCGTCTTCAGGGGACCGTCAAGCAGGGTTACCTCTTCCAGGTCGAAATGCTGTGGGTACAGCTCGCTTTGTGCCATGGCATTGCTGGCCATGGCGAGTGCAGCAAGTGTGGCTAGTATGACTTTCTTCATTGCGTTTTAGTTAGTTATTAGTCAGTATCTTGGTTAGTTGTCAAATCTCTGCAAAGATACAAAATAAGTCTCGTGATTCCAAATTTTAGCCCAACTTTTTGTAAAATCCCGAAACAATATAGGTCAGAAGACCTGCGCAATGAGTTTGAGTGCAAAAAGCACCATCACTTAACAATAACCTTCTTGCCGTTTATGATGTTGATACCCTTGATTGGGGCTGTATGACGCACTCCTGATGTAGAGAAAGTCACGGTAGGCAGAGCATTGTCTGATACATTGATATCCTCTATGCCAGTTGTCGTTTGGTGGAGATGCCTCCAACCACTTGCCTTCTTATACTCAGATTCGCTGGCAGATGGACAAATAAGTTTGCATGTGCGAAGAGTTGGAAGGAGTGTGAAGGTATCGTCCCTAAGTTTTGAAGGTGTTTTTGCATTGGAGATGATAGTCGTGAGAGCATTGGTTTCTTTGAATAAAGACTTTATGTCTGCTTTTGTTGTCACAAAGTTTGTCAAGTTCAGCTTTGTCAGGGATTCACAGTTATAAAACATGCAAAACATATCGGTAACATTGCTTGTATTGAACGTACTTAAATCGAGGCTTTGGAGAGCATGACACTGAGAAAACATATAACTCATATTGGTAACTTTGCTCGTATTGAATTTGCTGAGGTCAATATTTGTGAGAGATTCACATAGACAGAACATGGCCGACATATTCGTGACATTACGAGTGTCAAAACTACTCAAATCAATACTTGTTAAGCGTTCACATGCATTAACCAATCCGTTCATGTCAGTTACCTTACTTGTATTGAATTTGCTGAGATCAAGACTTTGGATTCTACTACATAGAGCAAACATTAAACCCATATCGGTTACATTGCGGGTGTCAAAATTTCTTACGTTAAGACTTTGAAGACTTAGCAGCTCATAGAACATCTTGTTCATATTGGTAACCTTACTTGTGTTGAATTTGCTGACATCAAGAGTTTCAAGATCTTGACATTTCGCAAACATTGCGTTCATGTTTGTCACATTACTTGTATTGAGTTTACTGACATCAAGACTTTCAAGACACCAACAATCCCCAAACATCCAGCTCATATCGGTAACGTTCTTAGTGTCCAACCCGCTAAGATCTACCCTTGTCATATTATTGCAGGAAAATAGCAAACCGCAACATGTCTTAGCCAATACTTTTCCCTTAAAAACGGCATTCTTGATATTTTGACAATATTCATGCCAAGGAGTCTCCGTCTGTTTCTCCCAGCTGCCAAGTGTGCCTTCGCTTCCGCTCTTTGGCTGCACAGTCAATGTTCCATCATCACTTATTGACCATGTACATGTGCCTGATACTCCACTTGCAATATCTGCAAAACAATTACTTGGACTGACCATTGCCAGTGCCACGAATACAAATAAAAGTAATTTTTTCATAAATTTTTATTAACTTGATATTTAAATATAATATAATTCAATTTTCGCAAGCTTCGCATGCTTCAGTATGAGGAAGTTCTTATGCAGGCGAGCTGCTAAGCGGCAATTGTTCTACAATCCAAGGGTGGGGGAGCTTTACTTATTATTCTGTCTTCATGATAAATTCGTAAATGTGTCCCATGTCCAGCAGTTCCTTGGCAAACTTACGCAGGGATTCTACAGTTACTGTGTTCACCACGTCAAGGTCGTTAGGGTCTATTACCACACCATTGTTACTTACGGATTCAAAGAAATAGTCGAGGCTGCTTGCATCGCGCTTCTCTTGTCCTGCAGCCTGTCCTCTTTTTGCATTCAGATATCCATCAAGCAATGCCTGTGTTATGACATCCTTTTCGGCAAGCTCCTTGAGCAACACCTTAATGTCCCTGATGATATCCTCTGCCTTTTCGGGAGCACAGGTGAAGACGATAGGATAGTTGTGCATGGCAGAAGGGAACTGTGCCGCAGTGTTAGTCGCCTGAATGCTATAGACATCGCTGTGATTGATGCGGATTTTGTTGATAAGTAGCTGATTCAACACATTGGTTAAAGCCTCGCTATGAGCTACGGACGAAGCGTTGTACGAGAAGCCTTCCTCCTGCCCGGCAATCACGTACACCAAAGCTATTGGGGTGGGATTGTCGATGATGGCAACATGCTTGTCATCGTATGGCTTGGCATGCCACTCTGGGCGATCAACGGCTTGCATGGGATGCTTCTTGTCAGCAGGCAGACTGGCCACATATTTCTCTATCAAGGGTAGCAATCGCTTGGGGTCTTTCTCCGTACGAATCAACAACGTCATACCATTGTAATTGGCATGAAGGCGACTCAGTACAAGCTTCATCTTTTCAGGACTGGCACCTGCCACCAACTCGGGGGTGAGATTGGCTATGCGCTCGGCAGATGCCATACTGAAGGCCGCCAATGCCGTCTGTGCCTCTGAGATCTTTGTCTTGGGTACCAATGCCTGCTGGCGAAGTATCTCCATGTCCATATTATAACGCTCCTGGTCTATGTCTGATGTCGTCAGTTGACTGTAGAAATTACGGAATACGTCAACCGTATGTTCCCAGTTCTCCTTCTCGGCCTCCTCTTTCTCCTTTTCGTCCTCAAGTGTGAAAGTATGTACATTGTCATTTATGTCAAATAGATAGCGCATATACGAAGCACCAATCTCCATGCTGATGCCGTTCACTGGGTTGCTAAATTCCGGATAAACAATGCTGGGAGTACGATTGTTGCTGATACCCCTGATAAGCGTGGCATAGATGATTTCATCATTCTCAAGGAGGGTCTGACCACCAGGCACCACCGCACGGCCACGGGTGCAGAGATTTGTCGAGTCTGGCTCGTTGTTCAGTATCACCTTCACTCCGTTTGACAGGGTGTATTCCGTGCATCCTATCTCGGGCATCGGCTTCTGCTTCTTTATCTTGCCAGGCTTGATCGTGGCGTCAAATGCGGCATTCCGGGCTTGCTCCGCTGCCTTTTCCGCCTTCTTCTCTTCCTCCGTCTTGACTGCCTTTGCTCCATCAGTCGCAGCATCCAGGCTCAGCCCTTTCACCTCATTGAGCAGCTGGGCTATCTCCTCGTCAGTAGGAGCCGCTATGTTTTCGTCCTGTGGCAACGTCACTTGCACAAAACTACCTTCTATGTCGAAAAAACGGCACAGCACGTCTCTCACCATCTCTGGTGTGACATGCGTGTCAAGGTAAGGAGACAGCATGGAGTATGCTCTGTCCGATACCGGCAAAGTGCCATGCAGGAAATGGTTGGCCAAGTTGTTAGCTAAAAAACTGGCTCGGGCATTGTGACGGAAATCCGTGTTCGAATGGTCGAAGTCTATCACCGTGGTGTCCTCGTCCATGCGCTCGTTCATAGGACTGAGTGCAGGGAATCCTACTGTCAGTTCTTCCTCTGTGAAACCCTGGCGTTTTGCCTTTTCTATTTCGGCAAGAACGCGCCTCAGGTTCTCCTTGTAGTTGGCAGAGACGGAGGTCATGCTGACAATCGCCATGGAGGCATAGTCGGACGAATTGAAGTCGGTGAACGCAGCAGAAGCTCCAAATATCGAAGGATTTGCCTCCTGTAATTGAGTCAATCGGTTGTGCAGGCAACGCAGTACCAGTTCCAAAGCCCTTTTTTGCTTCTGATATCCCACCTGCATACTCTGTTCGGCGCTGGGCAATGGATGCTTGACGATGAAGTTGATGGTTACCAGGTTCTGGTTCTTGTCACGCATCACGCTTACACGGGGGTGTTCAGGATTCTCTGGCAGGGCAAATTCCGGTAGAACCGTAGCGCCACGCTTCAGGTCGCTGAATGCACGCTTTATCTTGCTCTCCACTTCATCTACGTCGATGTCGCCCGTCACGATAACGCACTGATGCTGTGGCTGGTACCATTTCCGGTAAAAGGCGCGCATCTGCTCAGGCGTACACGTCCTGATTACCTCCATATCCCCAATGGGGTTGCGGTCAAAGTAACGTGTTCCTTCATATAATTTCATAGACTGTTCTATGCCTGTTGCCCGCTGCGACTGACTTCGCCATTCCTCCACAATGACGTTTCGCTCGCTCTCCAGTGCTTCGGGGAGGATGAGGGCATCCGTGCTCCAATCATGCAGAATGGTCAGGCAGCTGTCCAACATATCCTTCTTCATCAAGGGCACTTCGGTCAGCATATAGATGGTATTCTCAAATTTCGTAACTGCGTTTACATCATTGCCGAATGCCACACCATTCCGGCGCAGAAAGTCCAACAGGCTTTGCCCCGGGAAATGCTTTGTTCCCTTGAACATCATGTGTTCCAGGAAATGTGCCATACCGCGCTCATTGTCCTCCTCTACCAGCGAACCGGTCTTCTGCACCAATCTGAAATCAGCAACTCCCTTTTTCAGCGTAGCCTGCTGAATGTAGTAGGCCATGCCATTTTCCAGCACGCCATATCGCAGCTTGGCATCTACGGGCAAAGTCTGCATGGAGGTGCGATGCTGTGCGATGATAGTGGAAACGTAAAAAAGGGAAAAGAACGCGATTGCTATGATTTTCTTCATTTTTTTAATAGGTTTTCAAGGAAAACAGTTCGTCACCACGTATCTCGGTTTGGGGAGGCGTGTTGTCGGTAAAGAGCAGGCCAGTGCCCAGTCCCTGTGGCATGGTGGGATGGTACTGCGCCACCCATCGTGCTATGGCTGCAAGTCCCACGTTCGACTCAAGGGCCGAAGTGGCCCACCAGCCTATGCCTCGCTCCTCGGCCAGACGTATCCACTCATCGCAACCGCTGATGCTGCCGTGGAGGGAAGGCTTGAGGATGATGTACTGCGGACGGATGGCGTCCAGAAGAGCTACCTTGCGCTCTGACTCATTGATGCCGATGAGCTCCTCGTCGAGGGCGATGGGCAGGGGGGTGGATTCGCAGAGCCTTGCCATCTCTTGCCAGTTGCCCTGGCGGATGGGCTGCTCTATGCTGTGGATGTCGTAGCGTGAGAGGCGCTGCAGCTTAGGCATCGCCTCGGCAAAGGTGCTTCCAAAGCCACCATTGGCATCAACACGCAACTCCACCTGCTCCCTGGAGTATTCGGCCCGGATGCGTTCAATGAGGCGCATCTCGTCATCGAAGTTGATGGCTCCAATCTTGAGTTTGATGCAATGGTAACCGGCTTGCAACTTCTCCTCCAGACGCTCCTTCATCTCCTCGTAGGTGCCCATCCAGATGAGGCCGTTGATGCGGAAGAGAGGGCGCCCCTCAAGGGGAAGGCGGGGGGAGAGTCCCTGTCCTGTTGCAGTCTCCAGGCCAAACAGTATGCTGGGATAGTTGCGCAGGGCTTCACGGTCTATCTGACCTCTCTGGCAGAAGTGCCGGCAAGCCTCATGTATTCGCTGCTCGTATTCCTCGTGTGGCAGGGAGTCGCACGAGAGGTCGGGCAGGGGAGCGCATTCGCCTATGCCATGCCACTGGCCCTCGCTAAGGTGTATGTACCACACGTCGCGAGTGCGGTACACGCCTCGGCTCGTGCCTGCGGGTTGCTTGAAATGCAGCGTGCGGTGTTCTATCTGATATTCCATTGCACTTTTTGCTTTTTTATCATCACTTAAGACGTACAAAGGTACTCAATATGCTCGTCACTTGCAAATTATTGCATCGAAAACCCTAAAAATCATCGTTAATGCTTGTGAGTGTGAAATAATCTTCCTATATTTGTGCAGCTAAAGAAAGGCTGAAATATGAATTTAAATAAATCTAATAACTAAAAAACAAACTAAAATGGCTTACAACGTAGAAACTATCGAGGGTGTGGGTGCTGTTTACGGTGAGAAACTCAAGGCAGCAGGTATTAAGACTACAGAGGATCTTCTCAATAAGTGTGCTACCCCCAAGGGTCGTCAGGCTTTGGCCGACGAGACGGGTATTGGCAGTGCTTACATCCTGAAATGGACAAACCATGCCGACCTGATGCGCATCAATGGCGTGGCTGGTCAGTTTGCCGAGTTGCTCGAGGCATCGGGTGTTGACACCGTGAAGGAGCTCAAGCACCGTGTTCCTGCCAACCTGCAGGCAAAGATGGCTGAGGTGAATGAGGTTAAGAACCTGGTAAACCGCGTGCCCAACCTGGCAGAGGTAGAGAAGATGGTGGCTCAGGCAAAGGAGCTCGAGGCTATCATCACCTATTGATAAGTAGCTCTTCGAAGGGCTATGAAACATACAAGGAGGGCGTGTCAGGCACGTCCTCTTTTTGTAATAACTTTCTTAATTCCTTAACTTAAGATTGCCTGTTGAAGTTTCCCACGCCGCAGTTTTCCATTGAGGATGCCTGAGCCAGGGCGGAATCTCAACTACGAAGAAAGGACTCTCTATTATCGCTACAATAAATCAAAGAGCGTATGAAACGAAAATACCCATAAAAGAATCCTGTGAATCGGAGAAGAGAGGGAAAATAATTTTCGATGACTCGCTACCTAAGTGGAACTATCTTATCAAGTGCTCATAGATATGGAAACTTATTTTTTGTCATTACAAAGTTATCAAAAAACATATCCGCGAACATAGCGTTCGCGAAAATTGTGTAACTTTGCAGCAGATTTCCAAACGAACATATTATGCCATCGAATAAGAATGCATAATGACAGTTAATTATTAATTCATGCGTATATAGCAAAAATAGACAAATCAATAGAAAATAATATTTATCCTATTAGCACAGTGAATTATTTGTCGTCGGAATACTTTTCGATGACGCAGGTGTGCGTCTTGCTCTCTTTGTCGTAGTTGATACCGACCAGGAGGAGAGCCTTTTCCCGACCTTTGCCTGAAGGAGTGTTAAGATATTCGAGCACCTTGCCTTGATATTCCTTGCGGCGTATCTGGTCGATGGCGGCATCGGCGGTCTTGTCGTACTTCAACTCGATGATCATGGCTGGACGATCGACGAAGCTGCGGGGAATGAAGACAAGGTCGGCAAAGCCTTTTCCACTAGCCAGTTCGCGGTGCAGGATGTACTCGCCGCGGGCATAGATGTAGGCAAGCGAGAGGACGCTGGAGAGGGAATTCTCGTCGTTGTAGGAGAGGATGCTGGTGTTCTCCTGATGCGCACGGTCTATCATCGAGGCTACCTTGTCAGCCTCGCCCGCAATGGTGGCTTCGAGGAGGTCTCTTGACGACTGCAGAATGCCGGCCACCTCTTTCCAGTTGTTGGATCTAACAGCGTTAATCATCTCGCCTCTCACCTCCATGTTGGGTATGTAGCATTCCTTCCTTGAAGCATCATAGCCAAGATAGCCCAGGTGGATGAGGACGGTGAAGACATCGTCCTTCGAACTGACCTCCGACATATTGTTGACGAACCCAGTGGGGTCAACAGGACAGCGTCCGCCGGCCAGCATCTTGATGATGTCGTCCTTCAGTCCTTCGTAGTTCATGCTGATATAGTCAGCCACCCGGGTGAATGCACCCGTGGCAGCCCAGAAACTGCTGCACTGCCTTGCATTGATGGCATTCATCACCGAGTTGGGATTGAAGACGGAGGGCTCGTTGCCAATCTGGTAGCCGTCGTACCAGGCGACCAGTTCGTCATAGTCCATACCGTACTTGTCGCAAAGGCTCTTCACCTCTGCGGGCACAAAGCCGAAGCTGCCGGCCGCGGCGCGTGGGGTAACCATGGAATACTCGCGGAAGTTGTTCAGTGCCGACTCCGTCTCGAACTTCAGCATCGGCAGAATGCCGGTGAGGTAGGCACCCACGAAAATCTCCTCGGAACCCTGAGACTTGAAGAGGCGTCGCAGGAACATGACGTATTCGTCCATCTCGGTGGGTTCAACGTCCACCGGAGAATTCTTATACTTGCGTCTTTGGGGGAACTCACGGCAGATAGCGTCCCATTCGTCGATGATGAAGTAGAAACGCTCGCCCGTCTGTACGTAGATAGCCTGTAGACAACCCATCAGGTCTTCATCCCCGTCAAATTCAACGTTGGGAAATGCCCTTCTGACCTCTTTGACCATCGCCTCCTTGATGCTCTTGACAATATGCCCACGATATTCGGGATATGTGGTAAAAGAAGTTACATCCAGATACAGCACGTTGTACTTGTTGAGATGCTTCTCGAAGGAAGGATCCTGCGCGATCTTCAGTCCCTTGAACAGCTCGCGCGAGTCGCACGACTTGTCGTAATAGGCACACAGCGTCTTGGCCATCATCGACTTGCCGAAACGGCGGCAACGGGTGGCGCAGATGAACTGATCTTCGCTTTTTAAGGTGGCATTGACTACTGCAATAAAAGATGTTTTGTCAACATACCTACTGTTGAGAACGCTTTCAAAAGCTACATTGCCCTTATTGATGTAAATGCCCATAATGATGTTCCTCCTTCGTTTTAATGCCTGTCGCGCTTCCGTTCACAGCGCTGTGCGCTGCAAAGTTACTATTTTTTGTGAATTAATTGCAAAAAATACAGCGTTTACCATCCGTTTTTTCATTTTTTTGCGAAGAGAAATACAAATAGAGTGCAAAGTTGTGAAAAACTTGCAATGGTTTCGCCCATCTTCAACACATCAAAGAAGTGATCGATGGAGATAAATTCACGCAGGAAACTCAGAAGTCTGCATTTGTCATTGATTGTAGATTCTGAGTTTCCTAGGTTCGGAATTACCAAGTGACAAAGCGTTGATGACGCCTTTTATGTATGTAGCACCTCATTGGCACCTTTTTTGTGCCAGAGGATTTTTATGAGCACTCGCTTGCGCTCTGGTCTGCTCAAACAGTTTTGCGCCATGATGAGCGTTGGGGCGT
>JAKSLO010000170.1 GCA_024401185.1 Bacteroidaceae bacterium
AGTTACAGACTATCTAAAGAAGATAGAACTTGGCTACGCCGAGTTACAGACTATCTAAAGAAGATAGAACTTGGCTACGCCGAGTTACAGACTATCGCCAAAGTCGCTACGGAACTTTTCAGCAAGCTTCTCCTGCCAGAAGCCGATCTCCTTCATGCGGCCGAAGAAGAAACGAAGAACCTCGGGCTCCTCGGTCCACTCCAAACCACCGATGAGTTCGCGGTTGTCCCACAACCACTTCACACGGTCGGCCACATACTTGAGCTGAGAGAGAGTGTAAACACGGCGGGGAACAGCCAAACGCTGCAACTCAAGCTCAGCATAACGCTCTGTGCCATCGGGCTCACGCTGCTCTGACACGGTACCACGCTCCATACCACGAATACCACCAGCAATGTAAAGGGCTGCGCCTACAGCTGCTGCGGGATACTGGTTGTGAGGCATATCGGGCACAAATGCACCTGCGTTCAAGTGACAGCCCAGACCACCAGGAGGCAAGATAACGGGTACACCGTAATCATCCAACTCCTTAGCCAAATAGTTGATGAACTCAGGACCATGAGAGATATAATCCATATCGAGTGACTCGTAGAGACCTACGGCCATTGACTCCATAGTACGAACATCGATACCACCATAGGTAAGGAAGCCTTCGTATAGAGGAATGAAGGTCATAAGTTCCTTTGTCCACTTCTCATCCTTTGAGCAGATGATACCACCCTTAGAGAAGCTGAGCTTACGAGCAGAGAAGTAGATGATGTCGAAATGGTCAGCTAAAAGCTTGTAGATATCGCCAACCTCCATGTACTTGCAGCGAGCCTCGCGAGTCTTCATGAAGTAGATGTTGTCCTGCAAGAGAGATGCATCGAGTACTGACTTCACACCCTTTTCATGGCAGATGTCGGTAACAGCAAGCATGTTCTCAAGACTTACGGGCTGACCGCCAATCAGGTTGGTACCAGCCTCTACGCGAACGTATGCTACATTGTCCTTACCAATCTCATCGATGCGCTTCTTCAGCAACTCCAAGTCATAGTCACCCTTGAATGGATCGTCGCTCTGAGGGATAAGACCCTTGGGCTGTACCAATTCCTCAACGGTAGCACCGCAACGGGTAGCGTGAGCCTTGGTGGTGGTGAAGTGGAAGTTCATAATTGCCACCTTGCCAGGAGCGCAGTATGCCTCAGCAAGGATGTTCTCGGCAGCACGACCCTGGTGACAGGGCAGTACGTTGTCGCAACCGAATACGTCCTTGATAGCCTGCTTTACACGAAGGAAAGTAGCAGAACCAGCATAAGAATCATCAGCCTGGAAAGAAGCAGCAAACTGATTGTCTGACATACAGTTCACACCTGAGTCGGTGAGCATATCCAAATATACATCCTTGTTCTGGAGCAAGAAGGTGTTGTTACCTGCTTCCTGGATTTTCTTCAAACGGTCCTCTACAGGCAAGAGTGATAACTTCTGAATCATACGAACCTTGTGCATTTCCAAAGGCACCTGATTCTCACTTTGATAAAATTTAACTGCCATAATAATTGTTTTAAGGTTATATTAAGATTAAATAAGGTAAGTTTTTCAAATTGCGATGCAAAAATACGAAAACTAAAACGAATGCAAGCGAACAATTTCACTTTTTATTCTACCTTTTTTACATTATATATCAAAATATACCACATTTACATACCAATGTTACCGACAAAAGAAAGATTTTATATAATTTTGTACCAAAATAACCGACCATGTCACATATTACCGTTCAAAACATAGACCAATACAACGCATACTTTCACCAGCCCACTACGCACCCTCTGGTAAGCGTGGCTCAGCTGGATGATGCCGATCTCACGCTCTTTGAGCCCACAGACTTCGGCATGTATTGTGTAGTACTGATGGATATGGATTTTGGTGAACTAGTTAAGAACGATACGCGCATACACTACCGTCCCGGCACTATGTTCACACTTAAGCCAGGCGAGGTGGTCTCGATGAACCTGGAGCCTTCTGTCAAACCCAAAGGCTGGATGCTGGTGTTTCACCCCCAACTGATAACAAACACCGGATTGGGACGCGATTTCTATATGTTTAACTACTTCGACAACCACGTTTCGGAAGCATTGGATCTGACTGAGAGCGAACGAAACGTGATGATAAACTGCTACACCAACATCAATGCCGAACTGCACGCTCCCGACGACGAACTGACAAGCCACATGATACGATTGGGCATCGGTCAGTTACTAAGCTACTGCAAACGCTTCTATGAGCGCCAGTTTGATATGAAGAATCAGAAGTCAAGTGACTTCATTCGTCGCCTCGACACGTTGCTCGACAACTATCTGGCACCAGGCAGTCCGTTGCCACAACAATACGGGCAGCCATCTGTGGCATGGTGCTCCGAACAGTTTCACCTCTCTTCCAACTACTTTGGTGATGTAGTGAAGCGCGAACTGCACATCACGGCACAAGAATACATACACAACAAGACCATCGAGCGTGCCAAATCGCTACTGGCCAATCCGCAACTCAGCATCAACGACGTGGCAGAAGCATTGGGATTTGGCTATGCCAACCACTTCACACGCTTTTTCCACAAGAAGACGGGACAATCACCCACTCAGTTCCGAAAGGAAAGAAGGTAGCTTGCCGATGCATAATTCATAATTCACAATGCACAATGCATAATTCACAGTCATTATGAAAGCCAAAAGGCACAACGAAGTCAATCCAATTGTGAATTAATTGTGAATTGTGAATTACAAAGGCATAAGGGGCACAACGAAGTCAATTGTGGCAAAGCAATACAAACAGACAAATAAAATCAGGCACGGATTCTACGGGCATCATGGCTTCACCAGATAAGAGAAACCATGCAAACCGTAAAATCCGTGCCTGAAATAGTTAATAGCAGCCGTTACATGCCACTAATAATAGTAATTGATCTTACTCCTTACAATATGCGCGCTATTGAACTGCGACGTTGAGCGAATCTGCTCAAGCATCACGGTAGCATCCTCGCGAGTGCGGTAATCGCCTACAGCACACACCCAATGAGGAGGGGTGAAGTAAACGTACGCATTGACGTTTGAGAAGCTGTTCTTGAAGCGACGTGCCCAGTTCATGACGGTATTCTTGTCCTGAGCGGTATTACCAGCCATATAGATTTGAATGCGGTAGCCATCAATCTTGGTGTGAGGACCTGATGTCTTCTCGGGCTTCTCTTCATCCTGCGACACATTAGTCGAAGCAGGATCCCCGTTCACCAGAGCCTCAAGTTCGGCATCCTGATGCACCACGACAACGGCACCCGTTGCATGTTGTTTCTTGAGTTGGGCAGTATATTTCTCTTGTGCCTTGCCCACAAAGGGACAAGACATCAAGAGAATTAGGAGTATGAATTTCAGTCTATTCATTAGTTCCAAGCATCAATGATGCCCTTGAAGTCGGCGCACTTGAGAGCAGCACCACCAATCAGACCACCATCCACGTCGGGCTTAGAGAAGATCTCCTTAGCGTTGCTGGGCTTGCAAGAACCACCGTAGAGGATAGAGATTTCCTCAGCAGCCTTCTCACCAAAGTTGCCTGCGATGCAGCCACGGATGAATGCGTGCATATCCTGAGCCTGCTCAGCAGTAGCGGTCTTACCGGTACCGATAGCCCAAACGGGCTCGTAAGCCAAGATAACGTTAGAGAGCTGCTCCTCGGTCAGGTCGAACAAAGAGTCTGCCAACTGAGCACCTACAACCTCGTTCTGCTTGTTAGCCTCACGCTCCTCGAGCACCTCACCGATGCAGAAGATAACCTTCA
>JAKSLO010000171.1 GCA_024401185.1 Bacteroidaceae bacterium
CCGCCAATGGCTGCCAGACGATACCACTTCAAAGCCTTTTGGACGGACATTTCCAGTCCCATGCCTTTTTCATAGCAAACACCTATCCAGTTCTGTGCATCGGCATCACCCTGCAAGGCTGCAAGCTGCCACCAGCGAAGGGCTTCCTCGTCGTTCTGCTCCATCGCCAGGCCCTCATGATAATAGCTGCCCAATAAGCTGCGAGCGCCGGCATTACCCAGTTCGGCCGCTTTCTTTAAGTACTCAAATGCTTTGTCATATTGTTGCTCCACACCATAACCGTCAGAATAGCACACTCCCATACAATACAAGGCTGCTCCACTATTCTGCTCAGCAGCCTTCCTAAACCAATATAAGGCTAACGAGTCATTCTCTTCCACCATATTTCCCTTCATATAGAAGGTTCCCAGCAATAATTGAGCTCCTCCACATCCACACTCTGCCGATTTCTTATACCATGCAATGGCTGCTGCCATGTTTTCGTCCGTCTTACCATCAGGGTTCAAATGATAATACTGTGCCAGATAATACTGTGCCAACGAATCGCCCGCCTCAGCCATGGGCAAAAGCAGGCTAAGTGCTTTATTCTTGAGCCATTCTGCCTTCACATCGTTCACATCCGTTCCAAATCCATTCTCGAAATTGTAATACATGTTAAACTGGCCAAAGGGTGAATCTTGCTCAACAGATTTCTGATTCCAGTACACGCTCTTGTCTTCATCTGGCTCTACACCACCGCTACCCAACAGATACACGTCACCCAGTTCGGCTTGTGCCCTGGCATCGCCAGCCTTGGCCCTGGCCACAAGAGCCGAGTCGGGCTGAAGCCATGGGTTTAGAGTTGTCTCCCACTCATCCGTCTCCACGGATTGATACTCATTTCTTTGACAGCCCACCATCAGCAGGCAAGCAAAAAGCATTGTAACGATTCTCTTCATATATTGTCTTTTGTTGCTGCAAAGTTACGAAAAAAGCACTTACTTACAGCTGTCTCAATTGACAAATATCAATAACTCGGCACTTTTTTCGTGTTTTTCGCTCCCAACGCTTGACATTTTCATAAAAAGCCGTACCTTTGCATCAGTTTTTCATGGTATTAGATTTAAGGTTAGTAAAAAGATTGGTTGTCGGGAGGACAACCTTCTTTTTTTTGTATATGTCTGTCAGAAGTTGTTTGAACCAAAAATTACAAAAATTACAAAAATTATTTCTTATAGTCTGCAAACTGGCTAAGCGCTTTATTAGAATCAAAAATCATTTCTTATAGTCCGCATAATTGGCAAAGCGCTCTATCTGAACGCTCTTTGCTCCGAAATTGACAAGCATACCAAACTCCATACCAGTTGCTTTCAGGTAATGTTGGATTTGGGCACGATGGATGTCTGTGAGTTCACTTACTGCTTTTAACTCGATAATTACCTTTCCCTCAACGACAATGTCTGCAAAGTAATGCAAATCAAGATCCATTCCATCATACAGAATACGAATCTCCTTTTGTGGTTCTGAGCGAAGGCCCATCTGCTTCAGTTCATAGCACAAACATTTCTCATATACTTTTTCGAGGAATCCACATCCCAATTTCTTCCCAACAAGGTAGCACGCACCAGTTATCTGGTAGCTCAACTCTTTATAGTTCACAAAATTAGTGTTTTTTGAAATTTTTGTAATTTTTGGTTCAATCTCATTCTCTACAACCCTCCAATTGTATAGGATTTCGTGAAATATCGTGTTCAGTTGTCAATTAGCCTGAGGTTTACACCCCAGGCTAAAAGTTCTTCTTACTTCTGCACCATACCCAGGAAGGCTACAAGCGCAGCATTCCAGTTGATGGCAATCTCGTTGGAGGCATACGACTGCATCGTGTCAGAGTACGACTCATCGGGTTGGTTGGAAGGATAATTGCGCACCTCAGCCTTATCCTGCTGACCAGGGTTAGGACCACCCACGAGGAAGCCTGGCAAGGGAGCCTCTATGCCATCCGACTCGCTCAGACGATGATGCGGATGCATGGGCGAGAAGTTGCCAAACCCTGTCACGAAGCAATAACCCGTGGCATTACGTCCCAACAGGTAGTCGGCCACCTTCTTGGCACCGTTCAGGTAGCGACTGTCCCGTGTCATCTCATAGGCATACATCAGTATCACACCCTTGCCACACACCTGCTCACCATTGCATCCCCAGCCAAAGTCGCGGGGCGAATTGCCACAAGGAGCGTCAAAGCATGAGTTGGGCAGCGTGGACAGGTATCCGTCTGCCACGGTCGTAATCTGCTCTCTTATTATCTGTTCCAGTTCGTTGGCATAAGGCATGTCACCCTCTCGCAAGGCTGCCACAGCCGAGAAGTAAGCCAAACCCATGACATTGCCCCACGAGGGGTTGCTGAACTTCAGCGACATGTAGTTCTGTGCCAATCCTGCCGCATATAGCTCCTCGCGTGTGGACATGAACAGTTCGGCTTCTGCCCACATAAACTCATCTCTTACATTCATGTCGCCATAGGTACCCGTCTGCACGTCGGGATCAAAGTCACGGTTCATCACCTCCTGGCGATACATCACGTCGCGATGCTCTGCTGCCCATTCGTAGGCACACTTGGCCTTCTTCAGCATCTCTTCTGCCCACGCCTTACATTCGGGGAAGCGTGAGTAGATGCGATAGGCCTTTGCCATGGTTGCCGCAAAGTCGAGTGTAGCCGCTGTTGACTTCATCACCACATAACGCTGCTGATGGCAGTCGGTAGGCTTCACAAAGCCCTCGAAATTGGGTGTGGTGAGCTTGTGGTAAACACCACCGTCTGCAGGATCCTGCATGGTAAGCATCCAACGCAGGTTCACGGCAATCTCGTCCAGCAGGTCGGGCATACTGTTATTCGACTCGGGTATGCCCACCTTCATCGCGTCAAAGAGTTTGGGGTTCATCTCGTATGCACTCAGCATGATGCCAATCGAGTAGGCTGAGTTCACGATGTACTTATTGTAGTCACCGGCGTCATACCATCCCCCAGGACTTGATATTATCGTTCCCGCAGGTCTTGCCTCAGAAGCGGCGCTGGGGTGTATCATCACCTTGTTGTCGGGATGCCCCATCGGACGGGCATACTGTCCTGCATATTCTGCCGTGATGGCCTCACCACTACGTTGCAGGTAGAAGGCCTTGATGGATGCCTTAGTCAGTTCCTCCAGGGGGTGTTCGGCAATGATTACCGTCTGACGGTCCTTGCCATTACTCAGCGTGTAAGTGCCTGGCATGGTCACCTCCGAGAAATCCACAATGGCGCGCTTCTTCTTCGACCATGGCGACTCAGCCGTTCTCACAGCCGCGCCCTTCCACACACGCTTGCCTTTCTCGTTGGTCAGCGTGTAGGTCTTTGCCCAACCAACTTCTTCTATGGCAGCCGTTTTGCTGTCTGTGAGACCATATCCTACCTGATTTACCTTGATGGGGTTGGGATTTTGTGCTGTGGCCATGGTAGCCAATGTCAGCATTACCGTTAAAAGTTGCTTTTTCATAGTCTTGAATATTGTTTTTCTGGATATTTTCTGACATTGTTTACATTATGATGAGAATCAACACTACAAAGCCTCTATCTCATCTGCCGTGAGACCTGTGGCTTCAGCAATCTGACTCACCGAAAGGACACCCATTGCTTTCAATGAACGGGC
>JAKSLO010000172.1 GCA_024401185.1 Bacteroidaceae bacterium
ATCTGGCTACGGCAGCGATTGCCTGTGCAGAGAATCAGTATTTTCATAGTTCTACAGTTTTTTGTCTTTTCGACCTTTGGTGATGATCATTTTCTCGTAATCGTGACCGAAGATGAACAATGTCCCAGAGGGATTGAAGCCAAGCGAACGATAAAGCCTTTTGGCCCTGTCGTTGATAGGGTCAACAGCCAAGGTAACATCAAGGCCGAGCGCTCCTCCGGTTTCTATGCCTCGTTTTAGCAGTTGTCTGCCGATGCCTCTGCCTCGATATTCCGGCATTACGGCGAGGCTGTCCAGATAATATTCACCTGCTACAGCTTCGTCCTCCATGCCCGGAAACTCCACTCCGAGATGTTGCTTCACCAACCTCATGGTTCGCATTCGCATATCATGATAATACCGCCCGTCGTATGCAGTCAGCATTCCTGCACATTGGCCGTCAATCTCGGCAATTATTGTGTTGCACCATGAATACAGAACATCCTCGCGAACGCAGATGTTTTGTGCAAAGTTGCGTATCTGCTCTTCTGACACATCGTCATAGAGCATCGCCATGTGAAAACCCCTCGCGATGAAAAGTGCATCATCGGCGGTGGCATTACGAAACTGCGTGATCATAATTGTTCAATAGTTCAATCCAAACATCCATAATGGAATGACATTGGCGAAGCCTGTCTCTATGTCGTCTTTTACGATGTAACCTTGGGCGGCTGATTCTATCTGCTTCTGTCCCTTCTTGCGACCACCTATCTCGAAAGTCATGTCGTCAATCTGGAAATCGGAAATGGACGAACTTACAATGTCGTAGCGCACTCGCATCTGGTTCATGAAGAAGGTTTCGCGGATATTGCCTATCTCTGCCTCGCGTGGGGTGAGTGTATAGATGAGATTGGTATTGTCCAGATACAGTTTCTCAACTTTGCCTAACCCTCTGATGCCGCCTGTGCTGTCGCGGAGTTGGACAATCATACCAGCTCGCTCCATGTAAATGAGGTAGTCGGAAATGATGTTACGACTGATTCCCGTCACATCGGCCAACTTCTGCATCACGGGTTTGAAGGGCACGCTCTTTGCCACAACCATCAGTAGTTGCTTCAATTTGCGGCCAGTAGTGACGTTGACCTCAAGGAACTGCGGAATGTCCACCTCCATTGTCTGGTTGATCACCTGCATAAGTTCCATTTCCAATTCCTCGTCTTTGCCGAATGGATAGTAGCCACGTTTCAGATAGTCTTGAAACAGAGGGAGCGGATGGGCAACGGGGATACTGGCTTTGTGAGACAAGATGTCCTCAAGTGAATACGCTGGGACGTCTATCTTGTGAAAGAGCATAAGGTATTCGCGGAATGAGAGCCCTTGCATTTCATAGATTGGAACTCGACGGCTCAAATCTGCCATGCCTTTATAAATGTCGAGGATGGACGAACCCGATATGACAACCTGCAGTTCGCTGTGGCTATCGTAGATTTGTTTCAGTTCGCGCGACCACCCAGAGTACTTGTGTATCTCGTCTATGAAAAGGTGCTTGCCGTTCATCTTGACAAACCTGTCTGCTAGATCCACCAAACTGTTTGTGGCAAAGTACATGTGGTCGGCAGATACATAGAGTGTGTCTGCTACGTTCAGGTTCTCCTTGATGTACTGGAGCAACATCGTCGATTTACCCACGCCACGAGGTCCTACTAACCCGAAGAAACGGCCCTCCCACTTAATTTCGCTGTACTTATAGCGATGAAATGAGAGCGGAGTATCCTTGAGTTTCTTATTGAAGAATTCGTAAAGATGTTCCATAAAGCAAAGCTGTATTTTGGATGCAAAGGTACATAAAATTTTTCAAATTGCATCTCTGAAATGCGGAAAATCGTAAAATCTGCACGAAATTGATGCAATTTTGCGATTTTTTTTGCATGAATTTAGTGCAGATTTGGCTTTCCTGTGGTCATTTATCAATCTGGTTGCTGGCCGTCATGAGCCTTCCATGCACATTCGGTCAACTGCATATTGGTGAATACCGCCTTGAAGGAAGAGTCTTCTGGCGAACAGGCATAGATACCGAAGCTGATTTCATCCTTTGCCTCATACATGTGGCAGACGCGCATCTGGCTCCATGCCTCGCCGTCGGTAGAACACTCGATGCAGAAGTCATCCTCACGACGTGAGAGACGGTACCACATGCTCTTCACATCAGCAGGAATGGCGGTCGTTGCCCAATCGCTGTAGCCATGGTTGGTGGCTACGCTACCGAGGTGCTGGAACTCCTCATTTTCGTACTCGATGCTTCCTTTCAGCCAGTTCTCCGAATCGAGGTACATCACCACGCCACATTGGTCAAAACGATGATGACTCTCTGCGAAGTCTGTCTTGACGATGAAACTGAAGAACTTCTCGCGGGTCTTCATCTGGAGGACAGGAGCGTTGTCGTTCTGAAAATGGTAATAGGTTCTCTGCCAAAGGTCGGTGTGAGGTTTGGTCACAACTTCGATGGTGTCACCCTTTTTGACACACGACTCAGGTTCGCGTGTCCATTGGAAATCTCCGATATTGAGTGTCATACTGCTATAGGTTTCTTCGTTTGTGACAGAGGTCTCTGCCTCCTTGGTGCCACAGCTTGCCAATAGGGTAAGAGCGGCGAGTGATAAGATTGTCGTTTTCATTGTTTTGTATTGTTTGTAAATAATACCAACTGCCCTAAAAGAGGCTCTAATTACATATCTTCAAGAGAGAGCCCGACAGTCTTCGAGGATATGACCGCTGTAGGTAGGGTAGTCATCCTTGATTTTCTGGAGCAGCTTTTCGTGGCCACCAGCTTCATAATTTATTGAATAGCAGTAAAAATTCGATATTTAACTACCTTTGTTAAATAAGTCACTTTTACTCCCTTAAATCCAAAGTATATAAGCCAGCGACACGCAGCTGATGGTAATCCATAGGAGTATGCCCTGTATGAGTGGCCGTATGCCAACAGCCTTGAGCGTCTTGCGTGTCAATCCTGCTCCGATGAAGAAGAGCGACAGCGTGATGATATGCTTGGCAAGTTGGTTGACAGCACCACTTATTGCAGAACCGATGTTTGCTGCACTATCGCCAATAAGCGAGGCATTCGACAGCAGATAGGTATTCACGAGAATAGCCACAACAAACCAGATGATGAAGCGTGGAACTGCCTGATGCCATGGCTTGCCTTCTTTGTCTTTTTCGTCATTGTTGCGCATAACGAATGGTGTGACAAGTACCAAAGCCACAATCCATAGGGCACGGGTAAGCTTGATGGTAGTGGCAACTTCAAGAGCTGAAACTCCTTCACTCGCCATCAGCTCCGGATGCATAGCATCGTATGCCGAACCAGCTCCAACCACCGAACTCGTATCGTGGATGGCAATGGCTGCCCACATGCCAAACTCCTTCATCGTCATGCCGATAGCATCACCGATGTATGGGAAGATGAAGAGAGCCACGGCATTCAATACAAAGACCACTCCAAGCGCTACCGACATCGACTCTGCTTTTGCCTTTATTGTAGGACCTACAGCAGCAATGGCCGAACCACCGCAGATAGCTGTACCCGACGAAATCAGATAGCTCGTCTCACGGTCAACCTTCAG
>JAKSLO010000173.1 GCA_024401185.1 Bacteroidaceae bacterium
GGCCAGTACAATGGCAAGTTCAGCGCTCAGCACCACTTCTTCGGTTACGAGGGTCGTTGCGCAGCTCCCTCTAACTACGATGCTGACTACTGCTACAGCTTGGGTTACAATGCAAGCCGCTTGATCAGCAACGGTAAGACTGGTTACATGTCTGTAATCAAGAATACTACTGCTCCTGCTGCTGAGTGGATTGCTGGTGGTGTACCCATCACTATGATGATGAACATCGAGCGTCGTAACGGTGCCAACAAGCCCGTTATCCGCAAGGCTCTCGTTGAGTTGGACGGTGCTCCCTTCAAGTACTTCGCAGCTAACCGCGAGAAGTGGGCTAAGGAGACTGCTTACGTTTATCCCGGTCCTATCCAGTACTGGGGTCCCAGCGAGGTTTGCGACCAGTGCACCAAGACCCTCGCTCTTGAGCAGGCTAAGTAATAACTGTGCCCGTTATTGGACAAAAGGCTCGTAAGAGCACAAAACAAACTACTGCCCGTCGCAAACCTGTGCGACGTGGCAGTAGTATTAAACGACGCTCAAACTCAACTAATTGGTTTGTGCGTCTTCTTTCTCGCGTACCCTCTTGGGCGCTGTGGGCAGGCGGGATATTGATAGCACTCTTTTATGTTCTTTTCATCTTAAAGGTTGTGCTGCATTTCTCCATGCCTTGGAAGGCTATGTATGGAGAGGATGTGCCAGAGCCTGGTGGCTACGAGGTGCGTGGTGTGGATATTTCGCACTACCAAAGCAAGATTGACTGGGATGTGCTTCGTATGTCGAATGTGGGGGGTGAACCTCTTCGCTTTGTCATTGTCAAGGCCACTGAGGGTACTTCTATCCTTGACAAGACATTCCAAGATAATTTTCATCGTGCGCGGCATCACTCTCTGGTAAGAGGTGCCTACCACTTCTTTATCCCTGGCACAGATGCTGAAAAACAGGCAGACTTCTTCATCTCAAAGGTTAATCTTGAACCTGGTGACCTTCCCCCTGTTCTTGATGTGGAGAAGGATGGCAATCTGTCAGTGGAGGAACTGCAAGAGATGGTGCGCAAGTGGCTTCATGTGGTGGAGAAGCATTTTGGCGTTAAGCCTATCATCTACACTAACTATGCTTTTAAGATGAAGTATCTTAATACTCCGGAGTTCAACAAATATCCTTTCTGGATAGCGCATTATTATAAGGAAGAGCTTGAGTATGAAGGCGAATGGACTTTCTGGCAATATACTGATTGCGGTCAGGTGGCAGGTATTGATGGCCATGTGGACTGTAATGTGTTTAATGGCTCACTTCATCAGCTTATTCAACTTTGTATAAAAGAGAAGAATTAGGTTACTTCTCTAATCTTTTGTGCATAGTTCAATTCCTGCCTTTTGTGTATAGTTCAATTTTTGCATTTTGTGTATAGTTTAATTTTTGCATTTTGTGTAGGGTTCAATATTTTGCAGGAATATCTTGCGCGAAGGAGAAACACTTAGACGTTTACTCATGTTTTTCATGGCGTTCATGGTAAAAAAAAGAAGAGTTGGTTGCGCAATTTGGCATGTTTTCCTATCTTTGTGAAAACTTAAATTTTATAATATTATGAATCAAGTAGCTTTAGGGGTTTTGATTGGAGTTGGTGTTTTGCTTTTGCTTATTATTGTCATGTACAATAGTTTGGTTTCAAAGCGTAACACGGTGAGAATGACTTTTGCTGGTATTGATGTGCAGCTGAAAAAACGCTATGACCTCATCCCAAGTCTGGTGGAAACGGTAAAGGGTTATATGCAGCACGAAAGAGATCTGCTGGTTCGTTTGGTAGAACTTCGCAATATTCCTTACGGCAGAATGAATGGTCAGCAGAAGCAAGAGCTTGACAAAGGTGTGGGCCAGGTTATGGATGGCATTCGCGTTGCCTTTGAGCGTTATCCTGATTTGAAGGCTTCTACCAATATGCTACATCTGCAACGCACTCTTACTGAGACAGAGGAGCAACTCTCTGCAGCTCGTCGCAGTTATAATGCTGCTGTGATGCAATACAATAATTCTACCCAGTCATTCCCTGGCAATATGATTGCCGGTATGTTTGGGTTCAGACAAGAAATGTTTTACGAAGCTCGTTCTGAGGAACGCGAGAACGTATCTATCAATTTCTAACGCGAACGCGACAGTTAGAAGGCTACTAACTGTAAGTATGCCAGAGTCTTTTGCACATTGTGCATCCTCATTGGGAAGATGAAATTAATCCCCGTCTTGCTTAGGTTGTCATAGCAAGACGGGGATTATCGTTTTTTAAGGGGATTGCCTTAATCGAAGAATCCTGGTTGCTTGTATTCAATGCCGAGTTCGCGGTCAACGGTAGCCATGATGCCTTGCATCTGTCCCATGGCAAACATGCGACCCAGAAGGGTGTAGCCAGAGTTGTGACCATGTGCTGACTCATCGAAGATGCCACCGGGTTCATCCGTAAAGGTCATACCGTGGTCAACGCGCATGGGCAGTCGTCGTCCGCTGTTGCAGACTCCACGTTGCTCTGCTTCCTCAAAGATGCGGGTAAGCTCGATGAGGTCACCACGTCCACCCAAGTGACTAGCTTCGGTGAAGTTGCCGTTGGGGAAGATGTGGCAAGAGCGCAGGTGTACGAAATGAGTGCGGTCGGCAAACTTACGTGCCATAGCGGTAACGTCGTTGTGCTCGCCAGCTGACAAGGAACCTGCACAGAAAGTGAGTCCGTTATGCTTGTTGGGCACGGCATCAAGGAACCACTGGATGTCCTCGTCGGTACCAATGATGCGAGGCAGGCCGAATACAGGGTAGGGGGGGTCGTCGGGATGTACACACATGTTGATGTCGTACTCCTCGCAAATAGGCATGATGGCCTCAAGCCAGTATTTCATGTTGGCCTGCAATTGCTCCTTGTTGATTCCGTCGTAGAGTTTCAGCAGGTCGCGGAATTTCTGTACGGGAGCTTCATCACCCTCCTTGAAGTTGCCAGAGACAAATCCTTGTGTCTTGATGACTATGTTCTGCACCATCTCGTGGTCAAACTCAGGTGTAGAGGTCTCCTTAATCTTGTCGGCCTCTGCCACGAGGTCACGTCCCCACTTATGGTTAACCGAGAACTCTGCCCATTCTTGGCGAGCGGCTTCACGCTTGAGGATGTGGATGTCGAAGTATGCAAACATACCCCAGTCCATGTAAAGGTTGGTGGAGCCGTTGGGATTGTCGTGTAACAGGTCGGTTCGTGCCCAGTCGAGTACAGGCATGAAGTTGTAGCAGATGCACTTAATGCCTTCCTCGCCGAGGTTGCGCAGACTCTGTTTGTAAACCTCAATCTGCTCTTCACGATCGGGACCACCATATTTGAGTGTTTCCACTACAGGCAGACTCTCTACGACGCTCCATTTCATGCCGTAGCTCTCAATATACTCCTTCAGCTCATGTATCTTTTCACGAGTCCATACTTGTCCCAGAGGGACATCGTGGAGGGCAGTTACAATTCCTTCCACACCTATTTGTTTGAGTTGGGCAAGCGTTATCTTATCCTTCTTGCCAAACCAGCGCCATGT